>NZ_JACNAC010000016.1:0-105683 GCF_017349775.1 Pseudomonas sp. GW460-12-10-14-TSB1 | reverse complement strand
CTGAGGGTTCGAAGCCCCCGCGTATCAACCCAGGTGCATTCGTCCTCTGTAGCCGCTGCCGCAGGCTGCGATAGGCCCGCAGGGCCTCGGCAATCTAGCTGGCAAATCAGCTTTCGGCCTTTTTCGCCCCAGGCCAGCCCGCCACCAACAGCAGCAACAGCGCGGCAATCAGGTAGGGCAGGCGCGGTTCGAGGGCGTAGATCAGCGAGCCGGCCAACGGGCCGATCACCACGCCAAAGCCCTGGGCCGCGCCAATGGAGCCGGCGGTGGCGCCTTGTTCGGAGGCGTCCACGGCGTTGGCCGCCAGGGCGGAGAAGGAGGGGAAGATCGCGCCCATGCCCGCCGCCGAGACAAAAAAGCCCAGCCACAGCCCCCAGGCATTCTCCACCAGCATGCAGCCGGCAAAACCGCTGGCGGCCAGCAGCGCGCCGGCGCGGATCATCCGCAGCGGCGGCCATTCGAGTTTGCGTACTACCAGTTGCGAGCAGATCAGCGCCACGCCGACCATGGCCAGGGCGATGCCGGCGGCCTGGGCGGCGTCGGCCGTGTTCAGGCCCAGGCGGTCGAGGGCATAGAAACTCACGGTGATCTGCGCGATGGACACGCAGAGCATGGCGACGAAGGCCACCGCCATGGGCCGGCGCAGCCGTGGGTCGCTCAGGCGTACCGAGCGTGGTGCCTGCTTGAGGTGCAGCTCCTGGCGCGGCAGCTTGTACAGCAGCACCAGGAACGCCGCCAGCGGCAGCACGGCCATGGCGTACAGCGGCAGGCTCAGGCTGACGCGGGCGAGCAGCGCGGCCACGGCCGGGCCCAGCACCAGGCCGACGGCGTTGGCGGCACCGAGGGTGGCCATGGCGCGGGCCCGATGCTCGGGCTCGACGTTGTCGGCGATCAGGGCAAAGCCGCCCACCGGAATGGCCGCGTAAAACACCCCGATCAGGCCGCGCCCGAGCATCAGGCCGATAAAGGCCAGCCACATGCCCGGCAGCAGGTGCAGCGAGACATCGATAAACAGGCACAGCGCCCAGTAGGAGAGGGTGAAGCCGGCCGTGCCGAGCAACAGTACCCGACGGCGCCCGAAGCGGTCGCTGGCCTGGCCCCAGGGGCGCGCCAGGAGCATCCAGATCACCCCGGACACGGTCACCGCCGCGCCAGCCTGCCAGGTGGCCAGGCCGAGCACACGGACGATCGGGCCGATCAGCGAGACGAAGGCCATCATCGACATGGTGCAGGCCATGTAGGCGACCATCAGCGGCAAGAGTTTGAACGGGGCGGCGGTCTGCGGCGGTTGGGCCGTTGGGGTGGACATGCAGAATCTTCCATGAAAGTCAGGAGTGCGCGGGACGTTATAGATAAAACGCGCCGCCGCCCAGGGTTATCGGCGCAAGTGAGGGTAGATCAGTAGCCTGGGTGATGGGGCGAATCATCGGCACACCGACCGGACGCTTGTCTGTAGGAGCGAAGCTTGCTCGCGATAGCCGCGCAGCGGCGGTATTCAAATTTCACCGCGTTGTCCTCTCGAACTTATCGCGAGCAAGCTTCGCTCCTACAGAATCGGCCCGGATCCCCGGAGCTCAGTTCAGGCCCAGCTTGCCGCGCAGGGTCGAGAGGTCTTCGGCCAGGGTGTTGACCGGGCCCACCAACGCCTTGCGGTCGTTGTCCTTGACCTTGTCGTAGGTCTCGAAGCCGCCGTCGGCGGTTTTGTACCTGGCGAGGATCTTGTTCACCGTGGCGAAGTTCTTGTCGACCTTGGCGACGAAGGCCGGGTCCTGCTGCTCGATCTGCGGGCGGAACAGGTCGACGATTTTCTTCGCCCCGTCGATGTTGCCCTGGAAGTCGTAGAGGTCGGTGTGGCTGTAGCGGTCTTCTTCGCCGGAAACCTTGGTCGCGGCCACTTCCTCCAGCAGGGCGGCGGCGCCACCGACGACTTTTTCCGGCGGGAAAGTCAGGCCGGCGACGCGGGCCTGCAGGTCCTTGACGTCCTTGTTCAGGCGGTCGGCCAGCGCATCCAGGCCCTGGGTGGAGTTCTGGGCGAACAGCGAGTACTCGATGCGGTGGAAGCCGGTGAAGTCCTCGGCCTCGACGCCTTGTTCGTGGTCGTCGACCCGCGAGTCGATGGCCGCGTCGAGGTCGCTGAACAGCTCGGCGATCGGCTCGATCGACTCGTAGTACACCCGAGTCGGGGCGTAGAGCTTCCTGGCGGTGGCCAGGTCACCTTTCTTTACCGCGTCGGTGAAGGCCTGGGTATGGCTGGCCAGCTCGTCGAGCTGTTCGGTGACGTAGATCTTGTAGTCGGAAATCGGCCCCACCAGCTCCAGCGGCGATGTGGCGGCAACCGCCGACAGCGGAACATGGAGCAAGCCAAGGGTCAGCAACACAGCGAGAGGCGACTTTTTCATGGGGCGTTTCCGTGGGGGTGATGTGGGTGGTGGTCAGGCGCTGGTTTTCGGTTGGATGGCCTCGAGCAGCGTGCGGCCGATGAAGTCGCGGTCGCTAGTGACGCCGGGCAGGGTGAAGAAATAACCGCCGCCGACCGGCTTGAGGTATTCCTCCAGGGGTTCGCCGTTGAGGCGGGTCTGGACTGAGATGAAGCCTTGCTCCAGGTCGGCCTGGTAACAGATGAACAACAGGCCCATGTCCAGCTGGCCGTTCTTGTTCACGCCGTTGGAGTAGTTGAACGGCCGGCGCAGGATCAGGTTGCGCTGGGTCTCGGCGGTGCGCGGGTTGGCCAGGCGGATGTGGGCATCGAGCTTGGTCAGCTGGCCGTGGGGATCCTTGCGGTAGTCCGGTACCTGCTGTTCCTGCTGGCCATCCATGGGCGCGCCCGAGGCCTTGACCCGGCCGATGATGCTTTCTTGTTCCTGCAAGGGCGTGCGGTCCCAGCGCTCGACGAAGTTGCGGATGATGCGCACCGCCTGATAGCTGCCATGGGCGGCCCAGGCCGGTTCGTCGCTGCCGGGCTGGACCCAGACGATCTGCTCCATGGCCTTGCGGTCGTTGGAGTCGGGGTTGGCCGAGCCGTCGCGAAAACCCAGGAAGTTGCGCGCGCTCTGCGCCGGCTCGCCAGGGCGCGCCGGGGCCTGGGGCGGCACGCTGCCTTCCTGCTTCCAGCGCACCAGCAGCAGGTCCGGGAGGTTTTTCACGATGTCGCGCAGGGCGTGGATATTGGTGTCGGCGGTGTTGGAGCAGAACTGCAGGCTCAGGTCGCCGTGGCAGCAGTCGGGCTCCAGCGCATCGTTGGGGAAGCCGACCATGCGTATCAGGCGCTTGGGTTTGGCCGCGGCCAGGCCGAAGCGCTCATCGAACAGCGAAGCGCCCACCGAGACGGTGATGGTCAGGTTGTCCGGGGTCACCACCGGGCCGAGGATGCCCGAGTCCAGCGGCGGCAGTTTGGGGTCGACCTGGGGGACCGGGCCGCCGGTCATGAGGAACTTGATGCGCTGGTCGAGGGTGCGCAGCAGTCGCTCCAGGTCTTCGCGATCGCTGGCCAGCACGTCGAACGACACCAGCATGCCGGCCGCCGGGCGCGGGGTGACGATGCCGCTTTGATGCTGGCCGTGGAAATCGTGGCGGTCCTGGGTCTTGTCGCTGCTCGGTGCTTGTGTGACCTGGGCGGCGGCTTTCCCGGTCTGGGCTGCCATTGCCGGGCAGCTCAGGCTGCCGCCGGCCAGGGCGACACCGGCGGCGCCCATGCCCAGCAGTACACGGCGGCGTTGGGCGGAGAAATCTGGATTGGAAGAGTCTGAATCGTTCATCGGGCGGGCGTCTCTGCTTACAGGCCCCAAAGGCCAAGGGCGGGATCGATTCCATCGAGTGCATCGGCCAGAACCTTGGCCTGGTCGGCGATCCGCTTGCGCTGATCGGCGCCGACACTGTCGTAGGAGGCATAGCCCCCGGCGCTGCGCAAGGCGCCGTACTGGCTGTCGAGGGCGCCGAGGGCGCTGTCGATCTGCGCCAGCAACGGTGCGGCGGGCTTGGCCAGCAAGGGCCGCAGCAGGTCGACGACCTTGCGGGTGGTCTCCAGGTTGGCGGCAAAGCCGTTGAGGTCGCTGTGGCTGTAGCGCTCTTCCTCGCCGCTGCTGGCGCGCACCTCGGCGATGCTGCGTTGGGCGCGCGCGACCAGGCTGACCAGTTGCTCCGGTGGCAGCGACTGGGCCAGCAGTTGTTGCTTGAGCCTGGTGACATCGCTGAGCAGGCGCTGGGCGATCGGCGCCAGGCCGCTCAGGTCGCGTTGCTGGAACAGCGCGTATTCGAGGCGGTGGAAGCCGACGAAGCCAGGGTCCTGCTCGCGTTTTTCGAAATAGTCGGCGCGCGCGTTGATGCTGTTGTCCAGCTCGCCCAGGCGCTGGGCGGCCGGGGCAAGGCGCTGGTAGGCTGCGCGTGCCGGCAGGTACAAGGCCTGGGCCTGGGCCAGGTCGCCGGCCTGGATGGCTTGCTCCAGGGCGCTCACGGCCTTGATCAGGGCTGTGCCCTGGCTGCTCAGGTAGACCCGGAATTCCGACAGCGGTCCGACAAAGGCGACCATCGACGGCCGGGCCTTGGCCTGGGCGTCGGACTCGGCGGTGGGGGTCACATGCAGGGTGCCGCGCGGGTTGCTCAGCAGGCCGCAGGTGATGGCGTAGTCGCCGGGCTGCAACCTGGCGTTGATCACCTGGCTCAGGCCCGGCGCGATGTTTTCCCGTTCTTCGACCACCAGCACGCCGTCGAGGATCTCCCATTCCACGGCGCGGTCCGAGCGGTTGACGATGCGGAAGCTGGCCGGCCCGGCCGGTACGCTCAGGGCGTTCGGCTCGCAGCTGTGGGGGTGGATGGTCACGGTGATTTCGTCCTTGTGCGCCTGGCGCTTGCTGGCGGCCAGCTGCGAGGCGTAATAGAACAGCCCGCCGGCGGCGATCATCACCATCACGGAACCCGCGAGCGCCCAGCGCAGGGCGCTCGGTGCCGGGGGCTGTGGGGAGGCTTGCTGGGTCATGGAAAGGCCTTACTGGCTGGAAACGGAAGACGATGGGCTGGCGGCGGGTGCCGCGCCGGGCAGGAAAAACAGCACCAGGGTCGCCAGCAGGTAGATCAGGTAGGCGCCCAGGGTGCTGACGGTGGGGGCGTCCTGGTAACCGAACATGCCGGCCAGCACCGAGCCCAGCGGGCCGTCCATCGGCAGGCTGGCGCTGAAGTCGAACAGCACGCTCTGCAGGTGGTTCCAGACCCCGGCCTCATGCAGGGCCTGCACCGAGTTGGCGAGGATGCCGGCGGCCACCACCAGGATGAACAGGCCGGTCCAGCGAAAGAACGCGCTGAGGTTCAGGCGCATGCTGCCGGTATAGATCAGCCAGCCGACAATTATTGCCAGTACCAGGCCGAGCAGGGCGCCGATCGGTGCGGCCGGGCCTTGGCTCTGCTGGAACACCGCGAGGAGGAAGAACACCGTCTCCAGGCCTTCGCGGGCCACGGCGAAGAACACCATGGCGATCAGCGCGGTGACCTGGTGCCGGGAGCCGGTCAGCGCCTGGTCCAGCGAGGTGTGCAGGGAATGCTTGATCGAGCGCGCCACCTTGCGCATCCAGAACACCATGGAGCTGAGGATGCCCACGGCCACCAGGCCGACGATGCCTTCGAAGAGTTCCTGCTGCTTTTGCGGAAACTCGGCGCTCATCAGCTCCAGGCCGCCGCCCACCAGCAGGGCCAGGGCCGCGGCGAGAAACACGCCGATCCACACGGCCGGCATCCACTGGCCGCGCCCGGTCTGTTGCAGGTAACTGGCGATGATGCCAACGATGAGCGCGGCTTCGATCCCTTCGCGCAGCATGATCAGAAATGGGACGAGCATTCAGCACCGGCGGGCAGATAGATAGGGAGCTAAGTTGTAACATGATGATACGTATTCGCAAATGACTATGGTTGCCATTTGCTGAACGCGAGCTGAACGGAGCGCGTTTCACGGGGCGCGTGTTTGTGTCTGTAGGAGCGAGCGGGCGGCGATCCGACTTGCCCGCGATAGCCACGCCGCACAATGCCTGACAAACCGCGGTGCCTGCATCGCAGGCAAGCCTCGCTCCTACAAGGGGGCGGCGGTGTTTGTGGGGTCAGGCCAGGTTCTGTTCGGTCAGGCGCTGCACGGCCAGGCGTCGGTAGTGGGAAGGGGTCATGCCCTTGAGTTGCTGGAAGCGGCGGTTGAAGTTGGAGATGTTGTTGAAGCCGGACTCGAAGCACACGTCGGTCACCGGCTTGTCGCCGTCGGCCAGCAGTTCGCAGGATTTGCTGATACGCAGGCGGTTGACGAACTCGACGAAGCAGCGGCCGGTGGCCTGCTTGAACACCCGGGAGAAGTAGGTGGGTTTCATGCCCAGGTAGTCGGCGACTTCCTCCAGCGGCAGTTCGCGGGCGTAGTGGGCGAAGATGTAGTCCACCGCGCGGTTGGTGCGGTCGACGTTGTGCTCGTCCGCCAGTTGCACGTTGGTGGCGCCGGACAGCAATTGGTAGTCGTCACAGGCGGCCAGCAGCTCCAGCAGGATGAAGAAGTGCCCGAGGCGGGTGATGCCGCTGGAGTCGGCGATGCGCTGCATCAGGTCCATGGCCTGGGCGATGGTGCGCTTGCAGCGAAACTCGATGCCGTACTGCGCGCGTTCCAGCAGCGGGGTCAGGCTCTTGAGTTCGGCGAACACCTGATAGCCGCTTTCGAACAGCTCGTCGGTGAAGTTCACCAGCATGTCGCGCTTGGCCACCACTTCGTCCTCGGCCACCTGGCTGATCCAGTTATGGGGCAGGTTGGGGCCGGTGAGGAACAGCGATTCAGGATAGAAGTTGCCGATGTAGTCGCCGATGAACACCTTGCCGGAACTGGCGACGATCAGGTGCAGCTCGTACTCCTTGTGGAAGTGCCAGCGCACCAGGGGGCAGGGAAAGCCGTGCTGGCGATAGATGATCGACAGGCCATTGTGGTCGTCCATCAATTCGTAGGAAGGGTCGGTGACTCTCGCTGATCGGCTCATGGCGCTGCGCTTTTTATCCTTGTTGCGCCAGATCATGCCTCCTTCAAACCCTCAGCACCAGTGCCGGAGCACATCCCTGTAGCCGCTGCCGAAGGCTGCGAACGACCCAAAGGGGCGCTGCTCTTGAGGCCTGCGGCAGCGGTTACAGGAGCGTTTCAGGCCAGGCGGTTTTTCGCCTCGATCCACTGCGCCATGTACTGGGTGCTCTTGTGGTGATGGTGACGCAGCATGCCGCCGGTGAAGTTGTCGCGGCGCAGTTGCGCCAGGTTCGCCCGGCAGTGCTGCAGGCGCTCGATCAGGGCCGGGCCGTGGACCTGTTGCCGATAGCGTGCAAGCAACAGTTGGCGACCCTGTTCCTGGGCCTGGCTCCACAGCGCCTGGTCCTGGTACAGGCGTACCGCCGCCGCGGCGATGGCGCTGGCCGACTCGGCCACCGCTCCCGGCCAGGGTGCGTCGCCGTGCATGGCTTCGGCGCCGACCGGGGTGGTGACGCTCGGCGTGCCACAGAGCATGGCATCCAGCAGCTTGCCCTTGATGCCCGCGCCGAAACGCAGCGGGGCCAGGCAGATCCGCGCGGCGGACATGACTGCCAATGCATCCTCGGCCCAGTTCATCACCTGGAAGCCCTGGGCCGGGTTGTGCAGGGCCGCGGCCTTGGGCGGGGTGTAGGCGCCATAGATATGCAGCTGCGCGCCCGGCAACTGCTGGCGGATCAGCGGCCACACGGCGTTTTTCATCCACAGCACCGCGTCCCAGTTCGGCGCGTGGCGGAAGTTGCCGATGCTCAGGAAGTGCACCCGTTCGGAGAAGGGCACATAACTGTGCGGCATGTGTTCGGGCATCAGCGGGCACCAGTGCAGCAAGGCCGGCGGCAGGCCGAATTGCTTGACCAGCAGCTCGATCTCGAACTCGGAGATCATCAGGCTCAGGTCGCAGCGGTACAGCGCCGCGATCTCGCGCCGGGCCTGGTCGGTGTCGGCCATGCCGGCGAACTCCTGCTCGGCGGCGGGGGCGAACAGGGCGCTGAAGTCATCGTTGTCGTCGCTGGCTTTCAGGCGCTCCTTGAGGCGCTGATGGCGAGCGTGGCGCAGGCTCTGCAGGTCGGAAGTCTCCAGCACGCGCAGGGCGCCGGGGCACTGTTGCTCGACGCGCCAGCCGAACTGCTCCTCCATCATGAACTGGTCGAACAGCACGATATCCGGCGCCAGTTCGGCGATGAAGCGGTCGAAGCTGCTGTTGTTCAGCTCGATCGGGCACTCGCGGATGCCCAGGACGCTCAGGTCTTCCTTGTGCTCGCCGGGGTTGGCCGGGCTGCTGAAGGTGATGTCCCAGCCTTGCCCGAGGAAGACCTGGAGGATCTGCATCAGGTGCCCGCTGGCCGCCGAGGAGCGGGGTTCGGGCCAGACGTAACCAATGACCAGGACTTTGGTGGCGGCGGTCGGACTCATGGAGGGTATTCCTGAAAAACGCGGGGGTGTCTGCGGGGGCGCCATTAAACCACAGCAGGGCGCTGGCGCGGCCGCCCTGACGCCCAGGGCCCAGGCGCTCGTCGGGTCAGCACGGGTTATCGAGGATTCAGCCGAGGAGGGTGCGGACCTTGTCGCGCAACTGGTCGATGGAGAAGGGCTTGCCGATCACCGCCATGCCGGCGGGCACCTCGATGTTTTCCGCGTAGCCGCTGGCGAACAGCACCGGCAGCTCCGGGCGCAAGGTGCGGGCGCGGGCCGCCAGTTCCTTGCCGTCCATGCCGGGCAGGCCGACGTCGGTCATCATCAGGTCGATCCGCAGGGCGCTGTCCTGCAACCGGGTCAGGGCTTCCTCGCTGCCCGCGGCTTCCAGCACCTTGAATTCCAGCTCCTCCAGCACATCGACAATCAGCATGCGCACGATGGTGTCGTCTTCGACGACCAGGATGGTGGAATCGGTGGTGGGCATAGAAAGTCTCTCGAAAAAAGGGAGGGGGCGGCAGCGGTAAAAAATCGCCTCTTGCAGCAATAAATAACGCGCAATGACAAGCCACTGAAGCTGTACAAAAAAATAATTCTGTACAAGCTGTGCCAGAATAACCTGTCTGATCGAGAGCTGGCAGTGCCGGATGGCAATTTGTGCCTAGAGTTGCCAGAAGAATAGATACGCTGCCCGTCTTTGGGGCAAACTCCATGGTTTTTGACACTTCACCAAGGCCTTTCAATGATCTCTTCGTCTTCGGTTGATGAACAGAGCTTTCGCAAGCTGCTAAGTCGCAACATCGCGCTTCCCCTGGGCGTGGGCGTGCTCAGCGCGGTGGTCTTCGTGTCCCTGATCAGCTATCTGCTGTCGGTGACCCAGTGGGTCCAGCACAGCGATCGGGTGATCAACAGCATCAACCAGGCCGCCAAGCTGACGGTCGACCTGGAAACCGGCATGCGCGGCTTCCTGATCACCGGCGACGAGCATTTCCTCGACCCTTATGAAGTGGCCAAGCCGCAGATCTTCAGCGAGTTGCGCGGGCTGCGCGAGCTGGTGGCGGACAATCCGCAGCAGGTCGATCGCTTCAAGCGCCTGGAAGCCTTGCAGGACGAGTGGAATCTCTACGCCAAAGGCATGATCGAGATGCGCCGCCAGGAGGGCGACTATCGCCGCTCGGTGCAGTCCGGCCGGGGCAAGCGCCTGACCGACCAGATGCGCAAGGAATACGACGAAGCGGTGGCGATGGAGCAGCAACTGCGGGTCGATCGCAACGAGAACGTCACCCGCACCACGGTCCGCAGCGTGGCCCTGTACCTGCTGTTCGTGGTGCTGATCAGCGGCCTGCTGGCCTATATCGGGCGTCGCGACCTGCTCAACCTGTCGAAGAACTACGGCGCCAACCTCGCCGCCCAGCAGAAAAGCGCCCGTGCCCTGGAGCAGCAGGCCTGGCTGCGCAGTGGCCAGACCGAACTGGCCGAGCAGTTGCTGGGGCAACTGACGCTGAACCTGTTGGGGCGCAATATCCTGCAGTTCTGTGCGCAGTACCTGGGCAGCGCTGTGGCGGCGATGTATGTGCGTGAGGAGCACGGCGGCCTCAAGCGCGTGGCTGCCTATGGCTTCTCCCGCGAGCAGGAAGAACGCGAACAGTCGATTTTCATCGGTGAAGGCATGGTCGGCCAGGCGGCCCAGCAGGACCGGCTGATCCGTCTGGACGAGGTGCCCGCCGATTACTTCAAGGTCAGCTCCGGCCTCGGTGAAGGCGTGCCGCGCAGTGTGCTGGTGGTGCCGACCAGCGACGACGACCGGGTCAACGGGGTGATCGAACTGGGCTTCCTGCGCGCCCTCAGCGAGCGCGATGTCGAGCTGCTGGAGCTGATCGCCGGCAATATCGGCACCGCCATCGAAGCCGCGCGTTATCGCCAGCGCCTGCAGGAAGTGCTGGCCGAGACCCAGCAACTCAACGAAGAGCTGCAGGTGCAGCAGGAAGAACTGAAGACCGCCAACGAAGAGCTCGAGGAACAGTCGCGGGTGCTCAAGGAATCCCAGGTGCACCTGGAATCCCAGCAGGTGGAGCTGGAGCAGACCAACGAGCAACTGGCCGAGCAGGCCCAGGCGCTGGCGCAGCAGCGCGACGCCATGGACCGCAAGAACGGCGAGCTGAACCAGGCCCAGGTGCAGTTGCAAGAGCGTGCCGAGGAGCTGCAGCGTTCGAGCAAGTACAAGTCGGAATTCCTCGCCAATATGTCCCACGAGCTGCGCACACCGCTGAACAGCTCGCTGATCCTGGCCAAGCTGCTGGCGGAAAACCCCCAGGAAAACCTCAGCGCCGAACAGGTGCAGTTCGCCGAGTCGATCTATTCGGCGGGCAACGATCTGCTCAACCTGATCAACGACATTCTCGATATTTCCAAGGTCGAAGCCGGCAAGCTCGAAGTGCGTCCGGAAAACACCAGCGTCGCGCGCCTGGTGGAGAGCCTGCGCGGGCTGTTCCAGCCGCTGACGGCGGACAAGGGCCTGGAATTCCATGTCGAGTTGCAGCCCGGTGTGCCGCAGAGGCTGTTCACCGACCGCCAGCGGGTCGAGCAGATTCTCAAGAACCTGCTGTCCAACGCGGTGAAGTTCACCGAGAAGGGCCAGGTCAGCCTGAGCGTGTCGCGTGAGCCCGAGGCGGGCATTGCCTTTGCCGTGCGCGATTCGGGCATCGGGATCGCCCCGGAGCAGCAGGAAAGCATTTTCGAAGCCTTCCGCCAGGCCGACGGCACCACCAATCGCCGTTACGGCGGCACGGGCCTGGGCTTGTCGATTTCCCGCGACCTGGCGGCATTGCTCGGCGGTTCGATCACGGTCGCCAGCGAGCCGGGGCAAGGCAGTGTCTTCACCCTGGTGTTGCCGGAGCACTACGTCGAGCGCGTGGCAGAGGAGCAGGGCGAACTCAAGCCGGTCGCTGCGCCGGTGGCCCAGGCGCCGAGCAAACCGGCGCCGGCACCCCTGGTGCCCGAGGTGGAGATTCCGCGTTTCGCCGACGATCGCGACAAGGCGCCGTTCACCACCCGCTGCATCCTGGTGGTGGAGGACGAAGCGAACTTTGCCCACATTCTGTATGACCTGGCCCACGAGCTGGGTTACCAATGCCTGGTGGCCCATGGTGCTGACGAGGGTTACAGCCTGGCCGAACAGTTCGTGCCGGACGCGATCCTGCTGGACATGCGCCTGCCGGACCATTCCGGGCTGACGGTGTTGCAGCGCCTCAAGGCGCACGCCACCACCCGGCATATCCCGGTGCATGTGATTTCCGTGGAAGACCGGGTCGAGGCCGCCATGCACATGGGCGCCATCGGCTACGCGGTCAAGCCCACCACCCGCGAAGAGCTCAAGGACGTGTTCGCCCGCCTGGAAGCCAAGCTCACCCAGAAGGTCAAGCGCGTGCTGCTGGTGGAGGACGACGACCTGCAGCGCGACAGCATCGCCCGGCTGATCGGCGACGACGACATCGAGATCACCGCCGTCGGCCTGGCCCAGGAGGCCCTTGAACTGCTGCGCGACAACCTCTACGACTGCATGGTCATCGACCTGAAACTGCCGGACATGCTCGGCAACGACCTGCTCAAGCGCATGTCCACCGAGGACATCTGCTCCTTCCCGCCGGTGATCGTCTACACCGGGCGCAACCTGACCCGCGACGAAGAGGCGGAGCTGCGCAAGTATTCGCGCTCGATCATCATCAAGGGCGCGCGTTCGCCCGAACGCCTGCTGGACGAAGTGACGCTGTTTTTGCACAAAGTCGAATCCCAGCTGTCCCATGAGCGGCAGAAGATGCTCAAGGCCGCCCGCAGCCGCGACAAGGTGTTCGAGGGGCGCAAGGTGCTGCTGGTGGACGACGATGTGCGCAATATCTTCGCCCTCACCAGCGCCCTGGAGCAGAAGGGCGCGATCGTGGTCATCGGCCGTAATGGCCATGAGGCAATCGCCAAGCTCAATGAAGTCGAGGACATCGACCTGGTGCTGATGGACGTGATGATGCCCGAGATGGATGGTTACGAGGCCACCCTGGAAATTCGCAAGGAGCCACGCTGGCGCAAGCTGCCGATCATCGCGGTGACCGCCAAGGCCATGAAGGACGATCAGGAGCGCTGCCTGCAGGCCGGCGCCAACGATTACCTGGCCAAGCCGATCGACCTCGACCGGCTGTTTTCCCTTATTCGAGTCTGGTTACCCAAGATGGAAAGAATCTAGTGGAGCGCAATACCGAGATCGAACTGCGTCTGTTGATCGAAGCTATCTACCTCAAGTACAGCTACGACTTCCGCGATTACTCCGGCGCTTCGATCAAGCGTCGGATCAACCATGCGCTGCGCCAGTTCGAATGCAAGACCATTTCCGCCTTGCAGGAACGGGTGCTGCACGATCCGGGCGCGTTCATGCAGCTGCTGCAGTTCCTGACAATCCCGGTCAGCGAGATGTTTCGCGACCCGTCACACTTCCTGGCGATTCGCCAGGAAGTGGTGCCGCTGCTCAAGACCTACCCCTCGATCAAGATCTGGATCGCCGGCTGCAGCACGGGCGAGGAGGTCTATTCCATGGCCATCCTGTTGCGCGAGGAAGGGCTGCTGGAGCGCACCATCATCTATGCCACCGACATCAACCCCAGCTCCCTGGAGAAGGCCAAGCAGGGCATCTTTTCCCTGGAGAACATCCGCGCCTACACCCAGAACTACCAGCAGGCCGGCGGTTTGCGCTCCTTTGCCGACTACTACACGGCGGCCTACGACTACGCGATCTTCGACAAGACCCTGCGTGAGAACGTGACTTTCGCCGACCACAGCCTGGCGACCGACAGCGTGTTCTCCGAAACCCAGCTGATTTCCTGTCGCAATGTGCTGATCTATTTCAACAAGAAGTTGCAGGACCGGGCCTTCGGCCTGTTCCACGAGTCGCTCTGCCACCGCGGTTTCCTGGTGCTGGGCAGCAAGGAAACCCTGGACTTCTCGGCCTACGGCGAGCATTTCGAGCCGCTGGTCAAACAAGAACGGGTCTACCGCAAATCATGAACGACGACGCCATCGGGCAATCCGCCTTGCCGCGGATCGAGGCCATAGTGATAGGCGCGTCGGCCGGCGGCGTCGAGGCGCTGCTGAAAATTTTCACGGCGTTTCCCGAGGGTTTCAGCCTGCCGATCGTGGTGGTGCTGCACCTGCCCGAGGAGCATCGCAGCCAGTTGGCCGAGGTGTTCGCCCAGCGCCTGGCGCTGCCGGTGCAAGAGGCCCGCGACAAGCAGAGCATCGACCGCGGCACCCTGTATTTCGCCGTGCCCGGTTATCACTTGTCGGTGGAGCAGGACCGCAGCCTGTCCCTGAGCCAGGAGGAACGCGTGCACCATTCGCGTCCCGCTATCGATTACCTGTTCGACTCCGCCGCCGATGCCTATGGCCCGCGCCTGGCCGCGGTGCTGCTGACCGGGGCCAACCAGGACGGCGCCCATGGCCTGGCCCAGGTCAAGCGGCGCGGCGGCCTGAGCATCGTCCAGGACCCGGCCGAGGCCCAGGTGGCGACCATGCCCGAGGCGGCCATCGCGCTGCAGCGGCCGGATTACATTCTCCCTTTGCACGGCATCAGCCGTCTGCTTGTCGAGCTGGAACGAATCGCATGTTAAGTAATATCCAAGCCAAGCTGCTGATCGTCGACGATCTGCCAGAGAACCTGTTGGCCCTCGAAGCGCTGATCAAGCGCGAGGATCGCCAGGTGTACAAGGCGCTGTCGGCGGACGAGGCATTGTCGCTGTTGCTCGAGCATGAGTTCGCCATGGCCATCCTCGATGTGCAGATGCCCGGCATGAACGGCTTCGAGCTGGCCGAGCTGATGCGCGGCACCGAGAAGACCAAGAACATCCCCATCGTGTTCGTCAGCGCCGCCGGGCGTGAACTCGACTATGCCTTCAAGGGCTATGAAAGCGGCGCGGTGGACTTCCTGCACAAGCCGCTGGATACCCATGCGGTGAAGAGCAAGGTCAATGTGTTCGTCGATCTGTACCGGCAGAGCAAGGCCATGAAGCAGCAGGTCGAAGCCCTGGAACAGAGCCGGCGCGAGCAGGAGGCGCTGCTCAAGCAGTTGCAGGCGACCCAGAACGAACTGGAGCAGGCGGTGCGCATGCGTGACGATTTCATGTCGATCGTCGCCCACGAGGTACGCACGCCGTTGAACGGCCTGATCCTGGAAACCCAGCTGCGCAAGATGCACCTGGCCCGCGACAACGCCGCCGCCTTCACCCTGGACAAGATGCACGCCATGGTCGACCGCGACGAGCGCCAGATCAAAAGCCTGATCCGCCTGATCGAGGACATGCTGGACATCTCGCGGATCCGTACCGGCAAGCTGTCGATCCGCCCGAGCCGGGTCGACCTGGTGCAGCTGGTACGCGGCCTGCTGGAGAATTTCGCGCCCCAGGTCGAGGCCGCCGAATCCTCGATCGCCCTGACTGCCGAAGACTCGCTGCTCGGCCAGTGGGACGAGTTCCGTATCGAACAGGTGATCTCCAACCTGCTGACCAATGCCTTGCGTTATGGCGCCAAGAGCCCGATCGAAGTGCGGGTGTACAGAGCGGACGGGCAGGCGCGGGTCGAAGTGCGCGATCACGGGATCGGCATCAGCGAGGAAAACCAGGCGCGTATCTTCCAGCAGTTCGAGCGCGTCTCTATCAATCATGCGGTGGCCGGGCTCGGGCTCGGGCTGTTCATTTCCGAGCAGATCGTCACCGCCCATGGCGGCACCATTGAAGTCGACAGCAGGATCGGCGAAGGTGCCCTGTTTCGCGTTTGTCTGCCGCTGTAGGAAAACACCGGCACCCACGCAACCTTCTGGATGACCGGATGGTCGTATCAGCAGCTATTGACCGAACAAAGGCTTCTCATGAGTGAAGATGCACAAGACGTCGTACTGATCGTCGAAGATGAACCGGTGATTTTGATGTTGCTCGCCGACTATCTGTCGGGCCTGGGCTACCGGGTGCTGCAGGCGGAAAACGGCGAGCAGGCGTTCGAGATCCTCGCCAGCAAACCGCACCTGGATGTGATGATCACCGACTACCGGCTGCCGGGCGGGATTACCGGGGTGATGATCGCCGAACCCGCGGTGAAGCTGCGTCCGGACCTCAAGGTGATTTTCATCAGCGGTTATCCCACCGAGATTCTCGAGTCCGGCAGCCCGATCGCGAGAAGCGCGCCGATCCTGGCCAAGCCCTTCGACCTCAACAGCCTGCAGGAACAGATCCAGCGCCTGCTGGCGTGATTCTCCGGGCAGGCCGATGGGCTTGCCGCTCCCTTTGGCCGTAGCTTGTAGCCGCAGCCGTCACAGGCCTTGCTGCAAGGCCGGGTCGTCAGGGTTCTGCTGTTCCAGCTGGGCCAGGAGGATCTGCACGTTCTGCAGCTGGCCGCTTTCCTTCCAGTACTTGATCAGCAGCACCCGCGCCTTGCGGTTGGCGGGTTGGCGCTGGACGATTTCCTCAAGCTGTTTCTGCGCCGCCTCCAGCTCTTCTTCGCTGTGCAGGGTGGTGGCCAGGTCGTAGCGGTAGCCGGCGTTGTTCGGCTCCAGCTCCACGGCGCGGGACAGGCCGAGCAGGGCGAACTCGCTCTGGTCGTGGTGCAGCAGCCACATGCCCAGGGCGTGTTGCAGGTAGGCGGAATCCTGTTGCGCCTGCAGTTGTTTGGCCAGCAACTGGCGGGCGGCTTCGCTCTGGCCCTGGCGGTCCAGTACTTCCAGTTGCAGGATCACCGCTTGCAGGTTATCCGGTTGCAGGCTCAAGGCGTGCTCCAGCGTCTGCTGGGCCTGGGCCAGGTTGGCGTTGTGCAGGTACAGGCGCGCCAGCTGGTATTGCGCCTCGACATTCTCCGGCTGGGCCTTGAGCACCTGGGTGTACTCATCGATCACTTGCTGCAGCGGCCCGAAATACAGGCCCTGTTCATCCGGCGACAGGCCGAGCAGGGCGGTGACGGCGGCAAAACGCACGCTTTGCACTTCATCGTCCAGCAGCGGGCCGATCAGCAGGCTGCGCTGGCGCGCCGGGACCAGGCCGAGCACCGCCGCAATGGCGGCCTCGCGGACCTCGGGTTCGGCGTGGTGCAGGCCGGCGTCGGCCAGTTTCAGCGCTTGCGGGCTGGGGTAGTTGTGCAGCTCGGCGAGCAGGCGGATGCGCCGGCTGTCCGACAGGTCGGGACGCCCCAACTGCTGATACAGCACCCGCGCCGCGCCGGGCTGGCCATTGCGCGCCTGTTCCAGGGCCTTGCCATAACCGTGCTTGATCGCATCCGGCACCACTGGCGGCGTGGTGCGCAGGAACAGCCACGCCAGGCCCAGGGCCAGGACGACGAGGAGGCTGATCAGCAGGGTGCGGCGGGGCTTGGTCATGCAGGCATCCATGGCAGGGGCGGCTTTACGAAGGCGCAAGCTTCGGTCAGGTTCCCCTCGGAGTCAAACCCGGTTGAGGGGCGACGGGTACGACTCAGGTTTTCACGGTGGGGGCAGGCTGGAAGAACGGCCCCGGCTTGTCTCATCACTCTGTGTGACGAAGGGATTGGCGCGAAGGATCAAAAGTTCGGGAAAAATTGCCTTCCTGCCGGGAAGGCCGGGACGATAAGCTTTCCCGACCGCCGATTGACTAGGCTAGCCGCAGGTGCCCTTTGCCCAGAACCCACTCATGCAGCCACTGATCAACTACTTCAAGGTCGTGATCCACCCCGGGGGCGCGGTGCTGCGCTTCGCCTTGCGCACCATTGCCGCGGGCCTCTTGACCCTGTACCTGGCCTTCATCTTCGATCTCGACCAGCCCAAGTGGTCGCTGATGGCGGTGATCATCGTCAGCCAGCCCCTGGCCGGCATGGCCCTGGCCCGCAGCTTCGGCCAGGTGATCGGCACCACCCTGGGGGCCGCGGTGGCGGTGCTGATCATGGCGATCTTCCCCCAGGCGCCGCTGCCGTTCCTGGTCACCCTCGGCCTGTGGCTGGCGTTGTGCACCGCCGGCGGCACCTTGCTGCGCTACACCAGTTCCCAGGCGTTCGTGCTCAGTGGCTACACCGCGGTGGTGGTGGCGATGCTGGCGATCCCCGAGCAGGGCAACACCCTGATGCTGGCCATTACCCGGGTTACCGAGACCCTGCTGGCAGTGGCCTGCGTCTGCGTGGTCAGCCTGCTGACGGCGCGCCCGGAGGCGGTCGCCCACGGCTACTTCGCCAAGATCGACCAGGTGCTCAAGCTGCTGGCGACCCACGCCGCGGCGGCGATTCGCACCGACGAAAGCGAGGCCGACTTCCACAAGCGGCAGATGCAACTGCTGGGCGAGATCAGCGCATTGGAGGGTTTGCGCCGCCACCTGTATTTCGACGCGCCGCGCCTGCGCAGCGCCGACGGCCTGGTGCAATTGCTGGGCAACCAGTTGGTGCTGCTGACCTCGCGCCTCACCGTGCTGCGTCACCAGCGCGAATTGCTGCGGGCGCGCTGGGTCGGCGAGTTGCCGGAGGCGATCCAGCAACTGCGCGCCGACGAGCTGGCGTTTCTCGATGAACTGGCGCAGCACGGCCGCGCCTTGCCCGCGGCCTCGCGGCAGCAGTTCGGGCAATTGCAGCAGCGCTTCGATGAACAAGCGCGGCGCGCCGAGCGCGAGGCCGATGCCTTGCCCGCCACACTGCGTTCCCTGGCCTGGGCCCTGCGCTGGGAACAGGCACGGATGCTCAAGCAACTCGAAGACATTCTCGAATTCAGCGATGCCATCCAGGATGGGCGCCAGGCCAGTTGCCTGTACCGCCAGGGCCGGGCCAATCCGCTGCACCTGGACTGGCCCCTGGCGGCGATGAATGCGCTGCGGGCCTTTACCGCGCTGCTGGTCGCCGGGTTGATCTGGATCGAAACCGCCTGGGACGGCGCGCGTTCGAGCATGGTCCTGGTGGGCATTCTCTGTTCGCTGATGGCGACCTTTCCCCGGCCCCTGGCGGCGGCGCAAAGCTACATGCGCGGCCAGGCCCTGGCGCTGGTGATATCGGCGGTCTACGTCTTCGCCCTGGTGCCCTTGATCGGCGATTTCGAGTGGCTGGCGCTGCTGCTGGTGCCGCTGCTGTATACGGTCGCGGTGGGCCTGGCCAGCCCGATGACCGCCGGCATCGGCATGGGCCTGGGGCTGTCGAGCCTGCTGATGATCGGCCCGCAGAACATCGGCGCCTGGCAGAACAGCGCCATCCAGTGGTTCGAGTTCGCCGGGGCCTATGTCAGCGGCGGGGTGCTGTCGTTGCTGGTGTACGCCTTCATCTTTCCCTTCAACCCGGTGCTGCGCATTCGCCGCTTGTTCCGCGACACCCGCGAGCAGGTGTACGCCTTGCAGAAAACCACGGCCAGCGACGAGGAGCAGTTTGTTTTCGAGAGCCGCATGGTCGACCGCCTGACCCAGATGCTCGGGCTGTTGCCCGCCGCCGGCGACCGGGCTTCCGCCGAGCGTTTCGAAACCAGCCTGGCCTGCATGACCCTGGGCGTGGCGATGAACCAGCTCAAGCAGCAGAGCCTGGACAACCCCTGGCTGAGCGGCGCGGCCAACGCCGACCTGCAGCAGTTGCTGCGGCGGATCGGGCGTTATGTGGCCGGGCGCTCGGGGCTGGATGTGGACGAGCTGCTGGCGCGGCTGCGGGAGTTGGGCGATTACCTCGACCAGCTGCACACCGACGACCGGCCCCAGGCCCACGAACAGCTGTGGTCGGTGTTCCGCATGCGTGTCTCGCTGCTGATCGTCGGCGCCTTCCTGGAACGCTACCGCCCCATGCTGCAACCCACGGAAACAGGAGAGCCGGCCCTTGCCCATTGATTTCGAGTTCGGCGGCGTCTACCTGCCGCCCATCGCCCAGGCCCTGTTGCTGGCCTTGCCGATTTTCCTGCTGCTCGACTGGGGGCTACGGCGCCTCGGTGTGTTGCGCTTCGTCTGGCACGAAGCCTTGTTCGAAGGGGCGCTGTATGCCTGCGTCTGCGCCATTGTCATTCTGCTGATGGGAAGCCTATGAATCTGAAAAACACCCTGGCCCGTTCGATCACCCTGGTGGCGGTAGTGCTGGCGCTGGTGCTGGGCTGGTTCGCCTGGGAGCATTACACCCGCGCGCCCTGGACCCGCGATGCGCGGGTGCGGGCCGATGTGGTGACGCTGTCGGCGGATGTCGCCGGGCGCATCGTCAGCCTGCAGGTGCAGGACAACCAGCACGTGGACAAGGGCCAGCTGCTGCTGGAGATCGACCCGGCGCAATATGCCCTGGCCGTGGAGCATGCCAAGCGTTCGGTGGAAGTGGCGGTCGCCACCCTCGGCCAGTCCGAAGCGGCGATTGCCGCCAGCGCCGCGCAGCTCAAGCAGCGGCAAAGCGAAGAGCGCCGGCGCCGGAGCCTGAAGCAGGGCTTCGCGATTTCCGGCGAGGAGTGGGAGAAGTCCAATACCGATGTGGCGGTGGCCCAGGCCGACCTGTTGCGTGACCAGGCTAATCTCGGCCTGGCCCAGGCCAACGTGCACCTGGCCCAGGCGGCGCTGAAACAGGCCGAGCTGGACCTGCGGCGCACCCGGGTCGAAGCCCCAGTCAGCGGCTACGTGACCAACCTGCAGACCCGCCAGGGCGACTACGCCAGTGCCGGCACGGCCTTGCTGGCCCTGGTGGACAGCGACTCCTTTTATGTCAGCGGCTACTTCGAGGAGACCAAGCTGCCGCGGATCGAGGAGGGCAGCGCGGTGCGCATCCAGCTGATGAGCGGCGAGACCTTCGGCGGCAAGGTGCAGAGCATCGCCTTCGCCATTACCGACCGCGAGAACTCCCAGGGCAGCCGCCTGCTGGCCAACATCAACCCCAGCTACACCTGGGTCAAGCTGGCGCAGCGGGTGCCGGTGCGAATCGCCATCGACCCCGATTACCCGGGCAGGGACAAATTGCGCGCCGGCACCACGGCGACGGTGACGGTGACGGTGTTGGAGTAGGCACAGAGTGGGGTGTCTGAACGATCTCTATCGCGGGCAAGCCTCGCTCCTACGGGACCGCATTGATCTGTAGGAGCGAGCGGGCGGCGATCCGACTTGCCCGCGATGCTTTTTACCAGGCAAAAAAAAGCCCCGCGACCGAATGAGAACACGGGGCAAAAATTTGGTTGGTTGCGGCCAACCAAAGGAGCTCGGTTGAAGCCTTACTTGCTGGCGACCGTCTCTGGCTGCCAGCCGCCACCCAGGGCCTTGTAGATGGCGACGATGCCACGGTACAGGTCGACCTCGGCCTGGGCCTGGGAGTCTTCGGCGGCCAGGCGTTCGCGCTGGGCGTCGAGCAGCACCAGGAAGTCGACGGTGCCTTCGCGGTAGCGGATTTCCGCCAGGTCCGCCGCGGCGCGGCTCGACTCGCTCTGGCGAATCAGCGAGATCAGCCGTTGCTGGCGCTTGCCGTAATCGCTGAAAGCGTTTTCCGACTCTTCCAGGGCCAGCAGCACTTGCTGCTCGTAGGTCGCCAGGGCGCCATCGGCGTCGGCGTTGGCGCCACGCAGGCGGGCGCGCACGCTACCCAGGTCGAAGGCGGCCCAGGTAATGCTCGGGCCCAGGGCCCAGGCATTGGCGGCCGAGGAACCGATCTGCGAACCACGGCCGGCGGTGAAGCCGAGGAAGCCGCTGAGGCTGACCCGGGGGAACAGGTCGGCCTTGGCCACGCCGATCCGCGCGGTGGCGGCGGCCAACTGGCGTTCGGCGCTGAGAATGTCCGGACGGCGTTGCAGCAGTTCGCCCGGGTCGCCGATCGGCAAGGCCTTGGCAATCGCTGGCAGCTGCGCGGGCTTGAGGTCGACACTGAGCTTGTCCGGACGCTCGCCCAGCAGGGTGGCGATACGGTTGCGCTGGCGCACCTGTTCGGCCTGCAGTTGCGGCACGCTGGCTTCTACCGCGGCCAGGCGCGCATCGGCGCGGACCACGTCGAGCTGGTCGCCGACGCCGGCGTCGCGCAGGCTTTCGGTGATCTTGCGCGACTCCTGCTGGTTGGTCAGGTTGGCCAGGGCGATCTTCTCCCGCAGCTGGGCGCCGCGCAGTTGGCCGTAGGCATCCACCAGCTCGGCAATCATGGTGACTTGCAGCTGGTAGAGGTCGGCCTCGGCGGCCTGCTGGTCGGCTTCGCTGGCTTCCAGGTTGCGCTGGATGCGGCCGAACAGGTCCAGTTCCCAGGCCATGTCCAGGCCCAGGTCGTAGCGTTCGCTGTTGACCCGGCTGGTGGTCTGGCCGGGGATCTGACCCTTGGCCAGGTCACTGCTGGCGCGGCTGGTGATGGTCGGCATCGCATCGTTGCTGGCGTCGTCGCGAATCGCCCGGGCGGCCCGCAGGCGGGCGAAGGCCACGCGCAACTCACGGTTGCCCTGCAGGGACTGGGTCACCAGCTGGTTGAGCACCGGGTCGTCGAACTGCTGCCACCAGATACCTTCGAAACGCGCGCGGTCGAAATTCTTCTGGCCCGCGGCGCCGTCGGTGGCGGCCGTGATGTTGGCCGCCTCGGTAGTCGGGGTCTGGTAGTCCGGGCCGACGGCACAGGCACTCAGGGCCAGTACCAGCAAGCTCGGCAGGAAGACTTTCAAACTCATTGTTGCGCCTCCAGTTTCAGGGCTCGGGTCGCTTTGCGGGCTTCGCTGCGCTCCACATAGTTGCGGATCAGGACGTAGAACACCGGGGTCAGCAGCAGGCCGAAGAAGGTCACCCCGAGCATCCCGGAGAACACCGCGACACCCATGGCATGACGCATTTCCGCACCCGCGCCGCTGGAGAACACCAGGGGCACCACACCCATGATGAAGGCGAACGAGGTCATCAGGATCGGCCGCAGACGCAGGCGGCAGGCTTCCAGTACCGCGGCCAGCGGGTCGAGGCCTTCTTCCTGTTTGTCCTTGGCGAACTCGACGATCAGGATCGCGTTCTTACATGCCAGGCCCACCAGTACGATCAGGCCGATCTGGGTAAAGATGTTGTTGTCGCCACCGGACAGGATCACCCCGGTGATGGCCGACAGCAGGGTCATGGGCACGATCAGGATCACCGCCAGCGGCAGGCTCCAGCTCTCGTATTGCGCCGCCAGTACCAGGAACGCCAGCAGCACGCAGAGCGGGAAGACGAACAGCGCGGTGTTACCGGCAAGGATCTGCTGGTAGGTCAGCTCGGTCCATTCGTAGGTCATGCCGTTGGGCAGTTCTTCCTTGAGCAGTTTCTCGATCGCCGCTTCCGCCTGGCCGGAGCTGTAGCCCGGTGCGGCCGCGCCGTTGATTTCCGCGGTGACGAAGCCGTTGTAGTGCATCACGCGGTCGGGGCCCGAGGTATCGCTGACCTTGATGAAGGTCGCCAGCGGGATCATCTCGCCCTTGTTGTTGCGTACTTTCAGCTGGCCGATCTGCTCGGCTTCGAGACGGAACTGCTGTTCGGCCTGGACGTTGACCTGGTAGGTACGGCCAAAACGGTTGAAGTCGTTGGCGTACAGCGAGCCCAGGTAGACCTGCAGAGTGTCGAAGATATCGCTGATGGCCACGCCGTGGGTCTTGGCCTTTTCCCGGTCGATAGCCGCATCGACCTGAGGCACGTTGACCTGATAGCTGGTGAACAGCCCGGCCAGTTCCGGCACGCTGCGACTCTTGGTGATGACGTTCTGCACTTCCTTATACAGCTCTTCGTAGCCCATGCCGCTGCGGTCCTCGACCTGCAGGCGGAAGCCGCCAATGGTCCCCAGGCCCTGTACCGGCGGCGGTGGGAAGATCGCCATGTAGGCTTCCTGGATATCGGCGTACTTGCCGTTCAGGGCGCCGGCGATGGCTCCGGCGGACATGCTCGGGTCCTTGCGCTCGTCGAAAGGCTTGAGGGTCACGAACACGATGCCGTTGTTCGGGCTGTTGGTGAAACCGTTGATCGACAGGCCCGGGAAGGCTACCGCGCTTTCCACGCCCGGTTGCTTCAGGGCGATGTCGGACATGCGCTTGATCACGTCCTCGGTGCGGTCCAGGCTCGCGGCGTCCGGCAGTTGGGCGAAGGCCACCAGGTATTGCTTGTCCTGGGCCGGGACGAAGCCCATTGGCGTGTGGGCGAAGCCGAACCAGGTCAGTACCATCAGGCCCGCGTAGAGGAACAGGGCGATGCCGCTGCCACGAATCACCCGGCGCACGGTGCCGACGTAGCCATTACTTGCCCGGTCGAAGAAACGGTTGAAGGGTTTGAACAGCCAGCCACCCAGCAGCTTTTCGAGGAGCCGGGAGAAGCGGTCCTTCGGTGCGTGGTGTTCCTTGAGCAAGACCGCGGCCAGGGCCGGCGACAGGGTCAGGGAGTTGAAGGCCGAGATCACCGTGGAGATCGCGATGGTCAGGGCGAACTGCTTGTAGAACTGCCCGGTCAGGCCGCTGATGAAGGCCGCCGGCACGAACACCGCGCAGAGCACCAGGGCGGTGGCGATGATCGGCCCGGTCACTTCGCGCATGGCACGCTTGGTGGCTTCCACCGGGTTCAGGCCGAGGCCGATATTGCGCTCGACGTTTTCCACCACGACGATGGCATCGTCCACCACGATACCGATGGCCAGCACCAGCCCGAACAGCGACAGGGCGTTGAGCGAGAAGCCAAATAGATGCATCACGGCAAAGGTACCGATCAGCGAGACCGGCACCGCCACCAGCGGGATGATCGAGGCGCGCCAGGTCTGCAGGAACAGGATCACCACCAGCACCACCAGGATCAGCGCTTCGAACAGGGTATGCACCACTGCCTCGATGGAGCCACGCACGAAGATGGTTGGGTCGTAGACGATGCTGAAGTCCATGCCTTGCGGGAAGCTCTGCTTCAGCTCCGTCATCTTGGCCCGCACTTCGTTGGAGATCTGGATGGCGTTGGAGCCAGGGCGCTGGAAGATCGGGATCGCCACCGCCGGCTGGTTGTTCAGCAGCGAACGCAGGGCGTACTGGTTGGAACCCAGCTCGACCCGGGCGATGTCTTTCAGGCGAGTGATCTCGCCGTTGTCGCCGGAGCGAATGATGATGTTCTCGAACTCTTCCTCGG
This sequence comes from Pseudomonas sp. GW460-12-10-14-TSB1, assembly GCF_017349775.1. Classification (NCBI taxonomy): domain Bacteria; kingdom Pseudomonadati; phylum Pseudomonadota; class Gammaproteobacteria; order Pseudomonadales; family Pseudomonadaceae; genus Pseudomonas; species Pseudomonas sp. GW460-12-10-14-TSB1. Next base: position 81,203 of record NZ_JACNAC010000016.1, on the reverse strand, counting down.
TCACCAGGCGACCCTGGGTGTTGACCGACAGCTGGAAGCTGGTGGCGCTCGGCGCGGGCGGGGCGCCCAGGGTACCGGCGGCGACCTGGCGGTTCTGCTCGCGAATGGCGGTGACCACGTCGGTGGCGGTCAGGTTGCGCGAAGCGGTCTTGTTCGGATCGAGCCAGACCCGCAGCGAGTAGTCGCCCATGCCGAACAGCTGCACGTCGCCGACGCCGCCCAGCCGCGCCAGCTCATCCTTGATGTTGAGGATGGCGTAGTTGGACAGGTAGAGCATGTCGTAGCGTTTGTCCGGCGAGGTCAAGTGCACGACCATGGTCAGGTCGGGCGATGCCTTGTCCACGGTGATACCGATGCGCGTCACCTCTTCAGGCAGCTTGGGCTCGGTCCGGGTCACGCGGTTCTGCACCTGCACCTGGGCGTTGTCCAGGTCGGTACCCAGGGCGAAGGTGATGGTCAGGGTGATCTTGCCGTCGGCGGTGGACTGCGAGGACATGTAGAGCATGTTCTCGACGCCGGTGATGGCCTGCTCCAGGGGCGCGGCCACGGTTTCGCCGATGACTTTCGGGTTGGCGCCCGGGAAGTTGGCGCGCACCACCACGGTCGGCGGTACCACTTCCGGGTATTCGCTGATGGGCAGCTGGAACAGCGAGATGGAGCCGGCGATCAGGATCATCAGCGACAGCACCGCTGCGAAGATCGGCCGTGAAATGAAGAATTGGGAGAAATTCATCTTGAGTCTTTTCCCTTAACCGCGTGGAGTCGCAGCGCTGGCCAGTTTCGCAGCCGCTTCAGGCGCGCCCTTGGCGGGGGCGACTTGAGGCAGGTTGCTGGCTTCCAGGGCTTGTCGTTGTTGCGCCAGGGCGGCGAGGGTTTCCTTGCTGGCCATCGGCACCACTTCAGGGCTGACCGGCGCGCCCGGACGGGCTCGCTGCAGACCCTTGACGATGATGGTGTCGTCCTTGTTCAGGCCGTTGCGCACAATGCGCAGGCCTTCGATCTTCGGCCCCAGCTCGACGGCGCGGTACGCCGGCTTGTTGTCGGCGTCCATCACCAGCACGAACTTCTTGCCCAGGTCGGTACCCACCGCTTCGTCGCTGATCAGCATGGCGGAGTAGGTGCCGCTGCCCACCAGTTTCAGGCGCGCATAGAGGCCCGGGGTGTAGCTGCCGTCGCTGTTGTCGAACACCGCGCGACCGCGGATGGTGCCGGTCTGCGGGTTGACCTGGTTGTCGACGAAGTTCATCTGGCCCAGGTGCGGGTGGCCATCTTCATTGGACAGGCCGAGGTAGACCGGAGTGGTCTGGCCACGTTGGCCCTGGCGGGCGAGCTGGGTGTACTTGAGGTACACACGCTCGTCGGCGTCGAAGTAGGCGTAGACCTTGTCGGTGGAGACCACGCTGGTCAGCGGGGTGACGTCGGCGGTCACCAGGTTGCCGGCGGTGATTTCCGCGCGGCTGACGCGACCGCTGATGGGCGCGCTGACCCGGGTGAAGCTCAGGTTGAGCTTGGCCACGTCCAGTTGCGCCTGGATCGCGTCGACCCCGGCGCGGGCTTCCTGGGCGGCGCTGGTGCGGGTGTCGGCCAGTTCGGCGGAAATCGCGTTGCTGGTCAGCAGGCGCTGGCCGCGCTGGGCTTCATTGGCACTGCGGGTGGCGGTGGCCCGGGCTTGTTGCAACTGGGCTTCCAGGCGGCGCACTTCGGCCTGGAACGGCCGTGGGTCGATCTGGAACAGCAGGTCGCCTTTTTTCACCAGGGCGCCTTCGGTGAAGGCCACCTGATCGATCTGGCCGGAAACCCGTGGGCGGATCTGCACGGTTTCGGGCGCCTCGAGGCGACCGGTGAACTCGTCCCATTCGTTGACCGGTTGCTCCAGCACCTTGGCCACGCTGACTTTGGCGGCGGGCATATTGGCGGCCGTCTCCGGTGCCTTGCCACAGGCGCTCATCACCAGCACAGCCAATAATGCGAGAGGGAAGCGTAAGTGTTTGAGTGACTGTTCCATGGATCATCCGCCAATGTATTTGAGATGGGCGGATGATGCTCGGCAGGGGTTGTATCGCACGAATCGAATGAGCCGAAGGTAACTATCATTCGGAATGATATAAGCGCGATGAAAGCCCTCTAGCATGCACCTTTCGTTAGGGTGCTATCAATTCCTTAAACGGAATTTCATTGTTTCCGGGATTGCAAGGGTGGCAGGCGGAGCGCGGGGAGGGGACTCATCCTGGCGCGAGCCGTCGTGGGCCGACCCACGGCTTTTGCACCCGACTGAAAAGCAGCATTTGCCCCGCTGGAGCGAGCCGGCTCGCGGTACGCCTGGGTTGCGAGGGAGAGGGCTTCGGCAGGTGCGTTACGCCAGGCTTGTCTTTAAATGCAAATTTTGCATATTAAGTTATTCCTAAAATGACTTTTACAACGCTCCTCGGTGTCGTTAGCTTATAGGCTGTGGTTTTTAAGGTTTCTTCTTATATAACCAAATAAATGACAGCCCCGACTTTCGACTTCCTGGAGATTGCCTTGCGTACACTTCTGCAACTGGCCGCCGCCGCGCTGGCCGCGTCCATCAGCCTCGGTGCCTCGGCGCTCACCCTCACCGTCGGCGACCAAAGCTACAACACCCGCGCGGTGATGGATGCCGCCGGCGTGCTCGACAACCTGCCTTATACCCTGGAGTGGAAGCAGTTCACCGCCGGCTCGCCGGTGGCCGAAGCGCTGAACTCCGGCAGCCTCGACCTCGGGTTGCTGGGGGATGCGCCACCGCTGTTCCTCGGTGCCCTGGGGGCGCCGATCAAGGTGATCGCGGTCACCCAGCAGAATCTTTCCGGGGTGGCCATCGTGGTCAACCAGGATTCGCCGATCAAGACCGTCGCCGACATCCGCGGCAAACGCGTGGCGATCTGGAAGGGTTCCTGGAGCCAGCAACTGCTGTTCAGCGCGCTGGACAAGGCCGGCGTGCCCCGTGACGCAGTGGACATCCGCTACCTCAGCGCCCTCGATGCCTTCCATGCGCTGGAAGGCGGCTCGGTGGATGTGATTGCCACCTGGGAACCCTACGTGACGCAACAGGAGCGGCGCGGCGGCCGGGTGATCGCCACGGCGCAAGGGCTGATCCCGGCGCAGAGTTTCGTGGTTGGCAACAACCGTTCCCTGGAAGAAAAACGCGCGGCCATCGGCGACTTCCTGCAACGACTGAAAAAAGCCCGGGCCTGGAGCATCAACGATCCCGCCCATAGCGAGGCCTATGCCGATGCCTGGGCCGAGCGCACCCGCGCCGATCGCGAGATCGCCCGCGCCTGGTTCCGTCGGGCGAAAACCGACGTGGGGCCGATCCGCCCGCAGAACATCGCCGACGCCCAGAAGACCGTGGATTTCTTCAGTGGCATTGGCCTGATCAAGTCCTACCCGGCCGCCAGCCTGTTCGACACTTCCTTTAATGCCGCCTTGCAGAATCCTTCTGTGACGCTTCAGGCCGCGCCGTAACCACCAAGGACCTTCCATGAGCACACGACAACTGAAACTGGGCGCCCTGACCATGGGCGTCGGTGGCCCCGGCCGGCACAACCTGTGGCTGGACCCCGAATTGCCGGCCGACGCCAGCGTCAATATCGACTGGTACATCGACATTGCGCGCCAGGCCGAGGCGGCGTTGTTCGACCTGATCTTCATCGTCGACAGCCAGTTCATCACCCCGGGTTCGCCGCCCCATTACCTGAATCGCCTGGAACCGCTGACGCTGCTCTCGGCCCTGGCGGTGAGCACGCGGCATATCGGCCTGGTGGGCACGCTCACCACTTCCTATAACGAACCGTTCAACGTCGCCCGCCGCCTGGCCTCGCTGGACCTGATCAGCAAAGGCCGCGCTGGCTGGAACGTGGTCACCAGCGGCGACGCCGGCACCGCCGGCAACTACGGGCGTGACGAGCACTACGACTACGACACCCGCTATGGCCGGGCCCGGGAGCATGTGCAGGTGGTGCAGGGCTTGTGGCAGTCCTGGGAGGACGATGCTTTCGTCCGGGATCGTGCCAGCGGGCGTTATTTCGACCCGGCCAAGCTGCATGCGCTGAATCACAAGGGCGAGCATTTTTCCGTGGTCGGGCCGCTCAACCTGCAACGCTCGCCGCAAGGCCAGCCGGTGATCTTCCAGGCGGGTGACTCCGAACAGGGGCGTGAGCTGGGCGCGGCGATTGCCGACGTGGTCTTCACCCATGCCCCGAGCCTGGAGCAGGGCCAGGCGTTCTATCGGGAAATCAAGGAGCGCGCGCTGCGCCAGGGCCGCGATCCCGAGCAGGTGCTGGTGCTGCCGGGGGCCGAGGTGTTCGTTGGCGATAGCGACGAGCAGGCGCGAGAGCTCGAACGCCATTATCACGCGGCCGATCACAGCTTCGAGCAGGCCCTGCTGGAGTTCGGCCGTTCCTTTGGCTGGCACGACTTCAGCCAGTACGAACTGGATGCACCTTTCCCGGCCCAGGCCCTGGAGTTCGCCCGCAGCAGCTTTTTCACGGTGGCCAAGCGCATCACCGAGCGCGCGGTCAGCGAAGGGCTCAGCCTGCGCCAGGCGGTGCAGGCCTCCCGGCAATTGCGCCCTGGTGCCTTTGTCGGCAGCGCCGAAACCGTCGCGGCGAAGATGAGTGAGTGGTTCGAGGCGCGGGCCGTGGACGGTTTCAACATCTATATCGGCCACCCGGGGCAATTTCGCCGGTTCACCGAGGAAGTGGTGCCCTTGCTCCAGGCGCGTGGGGTGTACCGCCGCGAATACCCGGGCAGCACCTTGCGCGAAAACCTCGGGCTGAGGATTCCGCGCAATCTGCGCTGATGCACAGAAACCCCAAATAGCCAGAGAGTTTTTTGCTCTCTAGCAACCACAAAAATCATAATTTCGGCATTTCCCGCCTTCTCCCAGAATGCGTCCTACACCTCCCACGGCTGCCTACGTGGGATCACTCAGTAGGGCGCAGACATGACAACCCATAAAACAACAATCGATACGCTTGTAGTGGGCGCCGGCCAAGCCGGCGTGGCCATGAGCGAACACCTGAGCCGCCTGGGCGTGCCGCACCTGGTGCTGGAACGCAACCGCATCGCCGAAGCCTGGCGCACCGGCCGCTGGGATTCGCTGGTGGCCAACGGCCCGGCCTGGCACGACCGCTTTCCTGGCCTGGAATTCGCAGGCCTGGACCCCGATGCCTTTGCCGGCAAGGACCAGGTGGCCGACTACTTCGAAACCTACGCGCGCAAATTCAACGCACCGATCCGTACCGGCGTCGAAGTCAGGAAGGTGGTGCGTAACGCCGCCCGACCGGGCTTCACCGTGGACACCAGTGAGGGTGTGATCGAAGCCCGGCAAGTGGTGGTGGCCACCGGTCCGTTCCAGTGCCCGGTGATCCCGCCGATCGCCCCGCAAGATCAGCGCGTGCTGCAGATGCATTCGGCCGCTTACCGCAATCCGCAACAGCTGCCCGAAGGCGCGGTGCTGGTGGTGGGCGCAGGCTCCTCGGGGGTGCAGATCGCCGATGAGCTGCAACGCGCCGGCAAGCAGGTCTACCTCTCGGTCGGGGCCCATGACCGTCCGCCGCGGGCCTACCGCAACCGTGATTTCTGCTGGTGGCTGGGGGTGCTCGGCGAGTGGGATGCCGAGACCATGCAGCCGGGCAAGGAGCACGTAACCATCGCCGTCAGCGGCGCCCGTGGCGGGCACACCGTGGACTTCCGTCGGCTGGCCCACCAGGGCATGACCCTGGTCGGCCTGACCAAGGCCTTCGATAACGGGGTGGTCAGCTTCGAGGCCAACCTGGCGGAGAACATTGCCCGCGGCGACGAAAACTACCTGGCGCTGCTCGACGCCGCCGATGCCTACATCGCCCGCAACGGTTTGGACCTGCCGGAGGAGCCCGAAGCCCGGGTGATGCTGCCGGACCCGCCGTGCCTGACCCAGCCGCTCCTCGAACTCGACCTGGCCAAGGCCGGCGTCGGCACCATCATCTGGGCCACAGGTTATTCGGTGGACTACAGCTGGCTGCAGGTCGATGCCTTCAAGGACAACGGCAAGCCCCGCCACCAGCGCGGCGTGTCCAGCGAGCCCGGGGTCTATTTCGTCGGCCTGCCGTGGCTGTCGCGCCGCGGCTCGGCGTTTATCTGGGGGGTGTGGCACGACGCCCGGCACATCGCCGAGCACATCGTCAAACAGCGGCTGTATTTCGATTACCGCGACGCCGCGCAGCGTCAAGCCGACCGCGAATCCTCCATTGAATCCACCAGCCTCATGGGAGCCCGCTGATGCCTACTCATACCCGCATCCGCATGTTCAACACCAAAGACACCTACCCGAACCAGAGCCTGGACAACGACCTGTGCCAGGCCGTGCGCGCCGGCAACACCGTGTATGTGCGCGGCCAGGTCGGCACCGATTTCAATGGCCAACTGGTCGGCCTCGGCGATCCGCGGGCCCAGGCCGAACAGGCCATGCGCAACGTCAAGCAACTGTTGGAGGAGGCCGGCAGCGACCTGAGCCATATCGTCAAGACCACCACCTACCTGATCGACCCGCGTTACCGCGAGCCGGTCTACCAGGAGGTCGGCAAGTGGCTCAAGGGCGTGTTTCCGATCTCCACCGGGCTGGTGGTCAGCGCCCTGGGTCAGCCGCAGTGGCTGATGGAAATCGACGTGATCGCGGTTATCCCCGAATAAGGAGTTCGCCATGACTTTCTCCATCGTTGGCCGCTGCGCCGAAACCGGCCAGCTGGGCATTGCCATCAGCTCGTCGAGCATCGCTGTAGGCGCCCGCTGCCCCTGGCTGCGCAGCGGCGTGGGCGCGGTGTCGAGCCAGAACATCACCTTGCCGGCCCTCGGCCCCCAGGTGCTCGACGGCCTGGGCGAAGGCCTGGCACCCGCGCAGGCCCTGGACCAGGCACTGACCCGCAACGGCTACAGCCAGTACCGCCAGGTGGCGGTGGTGGATGCCCAGGGGCGCACGGCTGTGTTCAGCGGCAATCATGCACTGGGCATTAACAATGCCGTGGCCGGTGAGCAGTGCGTGGCGGCCGGCAACCTGCTGGCCAACAGCACAGTGATCGAGCGCATGGTCGAGGCCTTCGAAAGCAGCGAAGGCTGCCTGGCGGCGCGGCTGCTCAGCGCGCTGCAGGCCGGGCAGGACGCCGGGGGCGAGGCGGGTGCGGTGCATTCGGCGGCGCTGTCGGTGGTCGGCGAGCTGGTCTGGCCGATCGTCGACCTGCGGGTGGACTGGGCCGAGGCCAACCCCATCGGCGAACTGCAGAAACTCTGGAACGCCTACGAGCCGCAACTGCAGGACTACCTGACCCGCGCCCTCAATCCGACCCTGGCGCCGAGCTACGGAGTGCCGGGCGATGAGTGAGCTGCGCAGCCGCACCTTGCTGGCCAGGCTGGTGGGCTTTGCCACGGTCAGCCGCGATTCGAACCTGGCCTTGATCGAGTTCGTCCGCGACTACCTGCAGGGCCTGGGCGTGAGCTGCGAGCTGATCTACAACGCCGAGCGGACCAAGGCCAACCTGCTGGCCAGCATCGGCCCGGCGGTGGAGGGCGGCGTGGTGCTGTCGGGCCACACCGATGTGGTGCCGGTGGATGGCCAGCCGTGGACGGTGGAGCCCTTCAGCCTGACCGAGCACGACGGCAAGCTCTACGGGCGTGGCACCGCCGACATGAAAGGCTACCTGGCCTCGGTGCTGGCCGCGGTGCCGCTGTTTCTCGACAGCCCACTGCGCCGGCCGGTGCACCTGGCGTTCTCCTATGACGAGGAGGTCGGTTGCCTCGGCGTGCGCAGCCTGCTGGAAGTGCTGCCACAGCGCATTCCCCAGCCGGCGCTGTGCCTGATCGGCGAGCCCACCGAGCTCAAACCGGTGCTCGGCCACAAGGGCAAGCTGGCCATGCGTTGCCATGTGCACGGCGCGCCGTGCCATTCGGCCTATGCGCCTTACGGGGTCAACGCCATCGAGCAGGCAGCGCGGCTGATCGGCCGGCTGGGGGAGATCGGCCAGCGCCTGGCGGCCCCCGAACATCACGACGTCCGCTTCGACCCGGCGTTCTCCACCGTGCAGGTCGGGGTGATCCAGGGCGGCACGGCGCTGAATATCGTTCCGGCCGACTGCCGCTTCGACTTCGAGGTGCGTGCCTTGCCGGCCTTCGAGCCCCAGGCGGTGGTGGACGAACTGCAAGGTTATGCCGAACAGGAGCTGTTGCCGGCGATGCAGGCAATCAAGGCCGACACGGCGATCCGCTTCGAAGCGATCTCGGCTTACCCAGGTTTGGCCACCGCACCTGAAAGCGCCGCCGCGCAGTTGGTGGCGCAACTCTGTGGCAGCGCGGCCTTCAGCACCGTGGCCTTTGGCACCGAAGGCGGGCTGTTCCATCAGGCCGGCATTGCGGCGGTGGTCTGCGGCCCCGGCAGCATGGACCAGGGCCACAAGCCGGACGAATTCGTCAGCGTCGAGCAGATGGCGGCCTGTGACCGGCTGATGGACCGCCTGGCCGAATACCTCTGCAACCCTTCATGACAACTCATAAGAACAAGGAATCCGCGGTGAAAGATTTCAACGAGTGGAAAGCCCTGGCGCAACGGCAACGCCTGATCGACAGCGCCTTTATCGAAGGCCAGGCGTGCCAGGCCGAGAGCGGCGCGCGTTTCGATGTGGTCAACCCGGCCACCGAGAAACTCCTGGCCCAGGTGGCCGCCTGCGGTGAGGTCGAGGTCGACCGGGCGGTGCGCAGCGCCCGTCGTGCGTTCGAGCAGGGCCCCTGGGCCAGGATGGCGCCGGGCGAGCGCAAGGCGATCCTGCTGCGCCTGTCGCGGCTGATGCTGGAGCACCGTGACGAACTGGCCTTGCTCGACTCCCTGAGCATGGGCAAGCCGGTGATGGATGCCTGGAACATCGACGTGCCGGGCGCCGCCCAGGTGTTCGCCTGGTACGGCGAAAGCCTCGACAAGCTCTATGACCAGGTGGCGCCGAGCGCCAGCAATGTCCTGGCGACCATCACCCGGGTGCCGCTGGGGGTGATCGGCGCGGTGGTGCCGTGGAACTTCCCGCTGGACATGGCCGCCTGGAAGCTGGCCCCGGCCCTGGCCGCCGGCAACAGCGTGGTGCTCAAGCCGGCCGAGCAGTCGCCGTTCTCGGCCCTGCGCCTGGCGGAGCTGGCCATCGAAGCCGGCATTCCCAAGGGTGTGCTCAACGTGGTGCCGGGCCTGGGCGAGGAGGCCGGTCGTGCCCTGGGCCTGCATATGGACGTGGATGCCCTGGTGTTCACCGGTTCCACCGAGGTGGGCAAGTACTTCATGCAATACGCCGCGCAATCGAACCTCAAACAGGTCTGGCTGGAGTGCGGCGGCAAGAGCCCGAACCTGGTGTTCGCCGATTGCCAGGACCTGGACCTGGCGGCCGAAAAAGCCGCATTCGGCATCTTCTTCAACCAGGGCGAAGTCTGCTCGGCCAACTCGCGCCTGCTGGTACAGCGCTCGATCGCCGACGCGTTCATCGAGCGCCTGGTGGCCAAGGCGCGCCAGTGGCAGCCGGGCAATCCGCTTGACCCGGCGAGCCGGGCAGGGGCCATCGTCGATGCGCGGCAGGCGCAGCGCATCAAGCGGTACATCGAGCAGGCCCAGGCCGAGGGCGCGCAACTGGTGTGCGGCGGTCGGCAACTGAGCTTCGACGGCTCGAGCAACTTCATCGAACCGACCATCTTCACTGGCGTGACCGCCGACATGACCCTGGCCCGCGAAGAAGTGTTCGGCCCGGTTCTGGCGGTCACGCTGTTCGATGACGAAGACCAGGCGGTGGCCCTGGCCAACGAGCACATCTATGGCCTGGCCGCGTCGCTGTGGACCGACGATCTGAACCGCGCGCATCGAGTGTCACGGCGGCTGAATGCCGGGACGGTGTCGGTGAATACCGTCGATGCGCTGGATGTGACGGTGCCCTTTGGCGGCGGCAAGCAGTCGGGTTTTGGCCGCGACCTGTCGCTGCATTCGTTCGACAAGTACACCCAGCTGAAAACCACCTGGATTCAACTGCGGGGCTGAGGGCCACAAGGCCGTCCCGAGAGCAGCACCGATCTTCAAAAAAATAGAACAACAAGACGGAGCAACCGATGAACAGCAATGCAAGCGTGCAAACCGGCGCCATGGCGCCGCCCGCGAGTCGCAACAAACTCGGCCTCACCGCGCTGTTGGCGGTGGCCATCGGCCTGGTGGTTTCACAAGGCGTGATGGTGCTGATGTTGCAAGGCGTCGGTATCGCCGGCCTGGGCTTTATCGTGCCCCTGGGCCTGGCCTACCTGCTGGCCCTGAGCTACGCCTGTTCGTTCTCCGAGCTGGCGCTGATGATCCCCCGTGCCGGTAGCCTGAGTACCTACACCGAGGTCGCCATCGGCCAGTTCCCGGCGATCCTGGCGACCTTTTCCGGCTACGTGGTGGTGGCGATGTTCGCCCTGTCGGCCGAGCTGTTGCTGATGGAGTTCATCATCGACAAGGTCTACCCGCACTCGATGCCGCCGCTGACCGTGGCCCTGGGGGTACTGGCGCTGTTCACTGTGCTCAACCTGTTCAACATCGACATCTTCGCCCGCCTGCAGACGGTGCTGGCGGTGGTGATGACCGTGGTCTTGCTGGTGATGGGCCTGAGCGCGATGAACAGCGACATAGTCGCGCCCAACCCGACGCTGTTCGACAGCGCGCATTGGAATCCCCTGGGCCTGGGAGTGATCGCCCTGACGGCGATGGCGGTCTGGGGTTTTGTCGGCGCCGAGTTCGTCTGCCCGCTGGTGGAAGAAACCCGGCGCCCGGAGCGCAATATCCCCGGCTCGATGATGCTCGGCCTGACCATCATCTTCGTGATCATCAGCCTGTACGCCCTGGGTGCCTTGCTCACCGTGCCCCAGGCGGAACTGGCCAGCAACGGCCTGCCGCATTACCTGTTCGCCACCACGGTGTTCGGCGAGGCGGGCAAGGTGTTCCTGGTGACCGCGGCGATCACCGCCACCTGCAGCACCCTCAACAGTTCGCTGGCGGCGATCCCGCGCATGCTGTTCGGCATGGCCCGCAATGGCCAGGCGTTCGGCGTGTTCAAGCGCCAGGGCAAACGCACCGGCGCGCCCTGGGTGGCGGTGCTGTTCATTGCCGCGGTCACCGGCCTGCCGTTGCTGTTGATGCACGACCATGCCGACGCGATCAACCAGCTGCTGCTCTCGGCGGCCCTGGCCTGGCTGCTGGCCTACATCATCACCCACGTCAACGTCATCGCCCTGCGCCGGCGCTACCCGCAGGTGGCGCGGCCGTTCCGCACGCCGTTCTACCCCTTGCCGCAGCTGTTCGGTATCGCCGGCATGCTGTTTGCGATCTGGAATGTGTCGCCCAGCCCGGAGATGACCTTTTCGATTTTTGCCTATGCCGGCCTGGTGCTGCTGATCGTCTCGATCATCGCCGTGCTGTGGATCAAGGGCGTGATGGGCAAGCCGCTGTTCAAGCCGGAGCCGCTGGCCAGCGTGCTCGGCACCCTCGATAAAAAACCGCAAGGAGACTCGCAATGACCGTTCAAGTGAAACCCGTCCGCAGCACCGGCGACTACCAGGCCGCGGATGCCGCGCACCACATTCATGCGTTCCTCGACCAGAAGGCGCTGAACGCCGAAGGGCCGCGGGTGATAGTGCGCGGTGAGGGCCTGGCGCTCTGGGACAACGACGGCAAGCGCTACCTGGACGGCATGTCGGGCCTGTGGTGCACCAACCTCGGCTACGGCCGCAAGGACCTCGCCGCCGCCGCCAGCCAGCAGCTCGAACAGTTGCCGTACTACAACATGTTCTTCCACACCACCCACCCGGCGGTGGTCGAGCTGTCGGAACTGCTGTTCAGCCTGCTGCCCCAGCACTACAGCCACGCGATCTACACCAACTCCGGCTCCGAGGCCAACGAGGTGCTGATCCGTACCGTGCGCCGCTACTGGCAGATCCTCGGCAAGCCGCAGAAGAAGATCATGATCGGCCGCTGGAACGGCTACCACGGCTCGACCCTCGGCGCCACGGCGCTGGGCGGGATGAAGTTCATGCACGACATGGGCGGGGTGATCCCGGACGTGGCGCACATCGACGAGCCGTACTGGTTCGCCCACGAAGGCGACCTGAGCCCGGCCGAATTCGGCCTGCGCGCGGCGCGGCAGCTGGAAGAGAAGATCCTCGAACTGGGTGCCGACAACGTTGCTGCCTTCGTTGCCGAACCCTTCCAGGGCGCCGGGGGCATGATCTTCCCGCCGGAGAGCTACTGGCCGGAGATCCAGCGCATCTGCCGCCAGTACGACGTGCTGCTGTGCGCCGATGAAGTGATCGGCGGTTTCGGCCGCACCGGCGAGTGGTTCGCCCACCAGCATTTCGGTTTCGAGCCCGACACCCTGTCGATCGCCAAGGGCCTGACCAGCGGCTACATCCCCATGGGCGGGCTGATCCTGTCCAGGCGCATGGCCGAGGTGCTGGTGGAGCAGGGCGGGGTGTTCGCCCACGGCCTGACCTATTCCGGCCACCCGGTGGCGGCGGCGGTGGCCATCGCCAACCTCAAGGCCCTGCGCGACGAAGGCATTGTCAGCCGGGTCAAGCAGGAGACCGGGCCTTACCTGCAGCGCTGCCTGCGCGAAGTCTTCGACAACCACCCGTTGATTGGCGAAGTGCAGGGCGCCGGGTTGGTGGCGGCTTTGCAGTTCGCCGAAGACAAGGCCAGCCGCAAGCGCTTCGCCAATGAGAACGACATGGCCTGGCGTTGCCGCACCATCGGCTTCGAAGAGGGCCTGATCATCCGCTCGACCCTGGGCCGGATGATCATGGCCCCGGCCCTGGTGGCCAGCCACGCCGACATCGATGAACTGGTCGACAAGACCCGTACCGCCGTAGACAGGACCGCCCGCGAATACGGTCGCCTGTAAGCCCAAAAGCGGCCGGCGTGCGCGGGCGCGTCGGCCTATTAGAGGAACCGCTTCATGTCCAGATCCTTGCGTTGCTGTGTTCCCTTTGCCCTGGCCCTGTTGTGCACCGCTGTTGCGGCCGCACCGCAGAGCCTCACCGTCATCTCCTTTGGCGGTGCCACCAAGCAGGCCCAGGACAAGGCCTACTTCCAACCTTTCACCGCCAGCGGCGCAGGACGCGTGGTCGCCGGCGAATACAACGGGGAGCTGTCGAAAATCAAGGCCATGGTCGATGTCGGCCATACCAGTTGGGACGTGGTCGAAGTCGAAAGCCCGGAGCTGCTGCGCGGCTGTGACGAAGGCTTGTTCGAACGCCTCGACCCGGCGCGCTTCGGCGACCCGGCGCAGTTCGTGCCGGGGACCCTGAGCGAATGCGGGGTGGCCACCTATGTCTGGTCGATGGTCATGGCCTACGACCAGGACAAGCTGGCCAAGGCGCCGACCTCCTGGGCGGATTTCTGGAACGTCGCCGACTTCCCCGGTAAGCGCGGCTTGCGCAAGGGCGCCAAGTACACCCTGGAAATCGCCTTGCTCGCCGACGGGGTCAAGCCGGACCAGCTGTACCAGGTGCTGGGCACTCCCGAGGGCGTGACTCGGGCGTTCGCCAAGCTCGACCAGATCAAGGGCAATATCCAGTGGTGGGAGGCGGGCGCGCAGCCGCCGCAATGGCTGATCGCCGGCGATGTGGTGATGAGCGCGGCCTACAACGGCCGGATCGCCTCGGCGCAGAAGGAAGGCATGAAACTGAGCATCGTCTGGCCGCAGAGCCTGTACGACCCGGAGTACTGGGCGGTGGTCAAGGGCACGCCGAACAAGGCGCTGGCCGAAGACTTCATCGCCTTCGCCAGCCAGCCGCAGACCCAGAAGGTGTTCTCCGAAGAGATCCCCTACGGGCCGGTGCACCGTGACGCGCTGGGGCTGCTGCCGACGGCGGTGCAACAGCAGTTGCCTACCGCCGAGGCCAACCTGGCCGGGGCGCGGGCCGTGGACGCGGAGTTCTGGGTGGACCACGGCGAGGAACTGGAGCAGCGCTTCAACGCCTGGGCGGCGCGCTGAAACAGACTGACTGGGAGCGGTTGAATCCGCTCCTGGTAAGTTCGCCCCTCAGGCCAGCCAGGCCTTGAACTGTTCCTTGCAGTAATCGACGAACAATTGCGCAGGCTTGGTCAGCTGCGCTCGTTTCAGCCAGCCGGCCACCAGCGCGGAACCGGTGACATCCTCGGCAATTTCCACACAGACCACTTCCTGGCCGTCGTAGGTGCTGTTGCCATGGGGCCTGGTCACCAGCAAGGCAAAGCCGAACCCCTGGCCGACCATGCCGCGGACCATCTCGATCGACGGCGAGCCGAAGACGATATTCGGCGTCAGCTGCAACTCCTCGAAGATACTCACGAAGTAGGTGCGGCTGGGCTGCACATCCAGCAGGATCATCGGCTCCAGGACCAGGTCGCGCAGTGACACCTGGGCCTGCCCGGCAAAACGGTGCCCGGCCGGCACCAGGGCATAAGGCCGTTGCGGCGCCATCAGCGCCTCGGTCTCGATGGTGCTGTCCAGGTCGTGTTCGTAGAAGATCGCCAGGTCGAAGCGCCCGCCGGTCAAACCCTGCACCAGCTCCTGCTGCTCGCCGTCCTGCAGGCGGATCTCCACTCCGGGAAAGCGCTCGCGAAAACCGGCGATCAGCCGTGGCAGGTAGAGCGGGGCGACCGTCTCGAAGCAACCGATATCGATCTGCCCGCACACCACATCATTGTCGGCCAGGGCGTTCTGCTCGAACTCATGGGCCATGCGCAGCAGTTCCTGGGCCTTGCGGTAGAAACGCGCGCCGCCGGGCGTCAGGGACACGCCCTGGGCGTGATGACGGATCAGCAACTGCACGCCAAAGCTGTCTTCCAGCCCCTTGACCGCCGTGGAAATCGACGGCTGGGCGATATACAGCTTGCGCGACGCCTCGGCGACGCTGCCACATTCGACGGTGGTGACGAAGTACTTCAATTGACGCAAGGAATAGGACGCCACAGTGCACCTCTGGCTGATTGTTTGGCTCCACGATACCCGCTCCGCAGGCCGGCGCTGCAGCAGATTTTGCTGGGTAGTGGGCATATTTTCGCTGGGTACTACCAGTGGTTTTCAGTGTGCCGGTGCCGTTGGCGGCATGGGGTGGCTTGTGCTTTACCCATGACACTGGCAAGCGCCGCCTGAACGTGTAGGACTTTTACTTCAAGGTGGGTAGGAGAACTACGGGTATACTGGTTATATATCCAGTATTTTCGGGCGATTCCTTTGCCAGCGCGATGCAGAACGAAAAATGGGTGCGTGGACAGAAAATCCAGCTCGGTTAATTTGAAGACCTCTCCTTTGGAAAGGGAGAGTTTCTTAAATCAATGGAGCAATAAACATGAACAAACCACAAACCCAATCGCCGCTTCGCCACGGTCGCGTCACGTCCCCAGCCTCCCGCGGCGCAGTCGCCATCGACCTGGGCCTGCTGGGCGGCTGGCAGGTCAATGAAATGGAAGGCGGCAAGAACTTCCCGGCCCTGGCTGCAGGTCCGTTCCCTGCACCGTTCGAGACGGACAACCCAAGCGTCGCGCCGCCGGCCGATGGCTTCATCCTCAGCGGTGGCAAGGCCGATGCCCGGGACTGCGTCAACTTCACCGATGAGGAAATGAGCAAGAAGCTCAACCGCGCCTTCACCTGGCCGATGCTCAACGTCGACCCAGGCCAGATCTTCAAGGTGACCTGGCAGTACACCGCGCCGCATACCACCCGTGGCTATCGCTGGCTGATCACCAAGGACGGCTGGGATCCGAAACAGCGCATCAGCCGCGCCCAACTGGAGGCCAAACCTTTCGCCGAGGACTTCTATCCGCAGGTGCCTTACTACAGCCACGCCGGCGAATTGAAGGCCAAGGTCGATCACGAAGTGAAACTGCCTGCCAATAAAAAGGGCCGTCACGTGATTGTCCTGATGTGGATCGTGGCCAATACCGGCAACGCCTTCTATCAGGCCTTCGACGTCGACTTCAAATAAGTCTGCGGATCGTCCAAACGTTCTGAAGGATTAGAACATGTCAAAGATTGACTTTACCCAACTGAAAACGACGCAGGATGATGCCGCGTCGCGGATGCCGAGCCTGGATGGCAAGAAAATCCTCATGGGCTACTGGCACAACTGGCCGGCCGGCCCCTCGGACGGCTACCAGCGCGGGCAGTTTGCCAATATGAACCTGGAAGATGTGCCCCGGGACTACAACGTGGTGGCCGTGGCGTTCATGAAAGGCAGCGGCATTCCGACGTTCAAGCCGTACAACCTGTCCGATGCCGAGTTTCGTCGCCAGGTAGGCGTGCTGAACAGCCAGGGCAGGGCGGTGCTGATGTCCCTGGGGGGCGCTGACGCTCATATCGCATTGAACCCGGGCCACGAACAGCCACTGGCCAATGAAATCATCCGTCTGGTGGAAACCTACGGCTTTGATGGGCTGGACATCGATCTTGAACAGAGCGCGATTGATTTCGCCAGCAACAAGACCGTCCTGCCTGCCGCGCTGAAGCTGGTCAGGGCCCACTATGCTGCCGAGGGCAAGCATTTCATCATCAGCATGGCACCGGAGTTCCCCTATCTGACCACTGCCGGTCGATACGTCGACTACCTCAAGGCGCTGGAGGGCTACTACGACTTCATCGCGCCGCAGTTCTACAATCAGGGCGGCGATGGCCTCTGGGTTCAGGAGGCCAACAACGGCAAGGGGGCCTGGATTGCCCAGAACAACGATGCCATGAAAGAGGACTTCCTCTATTACCTGACCGAAAGCCTGGTGAGTGGCACCCGCGGTTTCACCAAGATTGCGGCTGACAAATTCGTCATTGGCCTGCCCGCCAACGTCGATGCCGCTGCCACCGGATACGTGATCAACCCGACGACCGTTTCCAATGCGTTCAAACGCCTTTATGCCAAAGGGTTGTCGATCAAGGGCCTGATGACCTGGTCGGTCAACTGGGACAGCGGGGTCAACAAGGACCACGTGCCCTACAACCAGGAATTCAGCCGGCGCTACGGGCCGTTGATCAACGGTGGCAAGCTGTCCCCCTCGACGCAGGAGGAGTCCCACCCGCAGAGCACCCACTAGCGCAGGATCAAGGAGACATCCGGCAGACGTGCCTGATGCTCGACAGTCAAGCCGATCGACTTGATCGCTGAGGGCAAGCAATGAAAATCCGGTGCCGGAAGGCATCGGATTTTTTTTGCAGATGAGGCCTTCAGAGGCTATCCGGATCCCCTGATCCTGGCGGCGGGCGGCAGCGTGGAGGGCCCGAATATCGGGCCATTGCAGCCGCTGCGCAGCAGTGCCGGCGACCTGCTTGCGCAGGCGTTCAACTGATGAAGATGATCTTCGACACCAACTCTGCGCTGTTCTTGGCCTGAAGCTTCTTCATCAACCGGGCGCGGTGGACTTCCACGGTGCGGTGGGAAATGCCCAGCTTGCGCGCCACTTCCTTGCAGGTCAGGCCATTGACGATATGCAGCGAGATCTCCCGTTCGCGCGGGGTCAACTGGATCATCGGCGCCGGTTGGCGGTCCAGGCGCTCGAAATGCCAGACCATCAGCTTGAACGGATCCTCGACAGTCAGGGAAAAACCGTGGGCGCGGGCCCAGAACACCTCGCCGTTGCGATGCTGCATGAAGCGCTCGTCGGAGTAGAAGGCGCCGGGCCCGTTGCGCAGCCAGTGCTCGCTGCGTTCGCCGATGCTCTGGTAGTCGGCCTGGGAGGGGTACAACAGCAGGGTCAGATGGCCTTGCAAGTGTTCGCGTTCGTAGCCGAACAGGCGAACGAAGGCCTGGTTGCAGTCGAGCATCCGGCGATGCCCGGTGATCATCTGTGGTGCGGGGGAAACCTGGAAGGCCAGGCGCTCGAGGTCCTGGAATTGCTGGGCGTATGGGGTCATCAGGCATCCTGCCTCGGGTTTATCGGTGCGTCCCTTTTTTTGGGGGGGGGAGGGTACTACTTACTGCCGTACGTAGTTGCCCCAACTAGCGTGTGATTCGGGTGCTGAATCATTGTATGGAATACCCGCTTCAAGGACAGAAGAAAATCACCATGACCCACGATTCCGTATCCATCGTCGCTGCCGCCCATAGTCCTTTCGGTCGTCTGGACGGCCTGAACCTCGAGGACCTGATCGTCCAGGTTACCCGCGAGGCCCTGGCAGACGCTGAGATCGACGCCGCAGAAATCGATGCGCTGTTTCTCGGGCACTTCAACTCCGGCCTGGTAGCGGATGGTTTCCCCGCCTCGCTGATGCTCCAGGCCGACCCGCAACTGCGCTTCAAGCCGGCCACTCGCTGCGAGAATGCCTGCGCCTCCGGCTCGGCGGCGATCCAGGCCGGGATCAACGCGATCCGCAGCGGCGCCGCCGAACTGGTACTGGTGGTCGGTGCGGAGAAAATGACCGGCAACAGCACCGTCGAAGTCACCCGGGCCCTGGCTGGCGCCGGCTACCAGAACGCCCTCCAGGAGGCCGGCCTGAGCTTCGCCCAGCTTTTTGGCCAGGTGGCGCAGCAGTATGCCGAGCGCTACCACAGCCCATTGTCCTCGATGGCCATGATCGCGGTGAAGAACCACGCCAATGCCATGGCCAACCCCCTGGCGCAGATGCACCGAGTGATGGATTTCGAACACTGCAACAACGTTTCCCAGGGCAACCCGCTGATTGCACCGCCACTGCGCCTGACCGACTGTTCGCTGATCAGTGACGGTGCGGCGGCGATCATCCTGGCCTCGCCGCGGCGCGCCCGTTCGATGCGACGCCAGGTGGCGATCCGCGCCATGACCCAGGTGAACGACTTCCTGCCCTTGTCGCGCCGCGACGTGCTGGCCTTCGAGGGGCCGAAACGGGCGATCCACGGGGCCTTGCGCCAGGCCGGCGTGACCCTTGGCGACCTGAGTTTCGCTGAGGTACACGACTGCTTCACCATCGCCGAACTGCTGATCTACGAAGCCATGGGCCTGGCGCCCAGGGGCGAGGGGCACCGGGCCCTAGACGACGGCACCGTGCGCCAGGGCGGACGCCTGCCGGTGAACCTGTCCGGCGGGCTCAAGGCCAAGGGGCATCCGGTGGGGGCCACCGGGGTCTCGATGCATGCCCTGGGCTTTGCCCAACTGATCGGCAAACCCATCGGCCTGGGTGTGCCCGGTGCCGAGTTCGGCTTGCTGTTCAACATGGGCGGCATGGCGGTGGCCAACTACGCCAGCGTCCTGCAAGCGGTCAAGGCCTGAGGATGAACATCGCCCACTGGCTGCGCGATGCGGCCCAGCGCTGGCCTCGGCGGGCTGCTTTGTCCGAGGGACGCCGCCAGGTCGCCGACTACCAGGCGTTTGCCGCGCAGGCCCGGGCCCGCGCCCTGCAACTGCGCCACGCGTACGGCGTTGCCCCTGGCGACCGGGTGGCGCTGCTGATGAAGAACAGCTGCGGTTATCTCGAACTCTTGTATGCCATCTGGTGGAGCGGGGCGGTGGCGGTTCCGATCAACAACAAGCTGCACGCCCTGGAAGCCGCCTGGATCGCCGGCAATGCCGGGGCCCGGCTGATCTACACCGATGAGGGCCAGAGCTTCGACGCCGCGGCCCTGCCGGCCGGCTGCCGCGAATTGGCCGCGCCCGGGCTGGCCGTGCAAGACCGGGTGCCGGGCGATGAACTGGTGGAGCCGCACCTGCGGGAGGACGCCGACCTGGCCTGGCTGTTCTACACCTCCGGCACCACCGGGCGCCCCAAGGGCGTGATGCTGTCCCATGGCAACCTGATCGCCATGTCCTTGTGCTATCCGCTGGACGTGGATCCGGTGGCCGCTGATGACGCGGTGGTCTATGCCGCGCCGATGTCTCACGGCGCCGGCCTCTACAATTTCATCCATGTGCGATGTGGCGCCCGGCACGTGGTGCCGGCGTCCCAGGGGTTCCAGGCGGCGGAGTTGTTCGAGCTGGCGCAGGAGCTGGGCCAGGTCAGCCTGTTTGCCGCGCCGACCATGGTCAAGCGCATGGTGGAGCAGGCCCGGCAGCAGGGCTATTGCGGCGAAGGGATCAAGACCATCGTCTACGGCGGCGGCCCGATGTACCTGGCGGACCTTGCCCAGGCCCTGGACACCTTCGGCCCGCGCCTGGTGCAGATCTACGGCCAGGGCGAATGCCCGATGACCATCAGCGCCCTGTCCCGGGAGGCCATCGCCGACCGCGGGCATGCCGACTGGCCGGCCATTGCCGCCTCGGTCGGGCGCGCCCACGCCTGCGTCGAGGTGCGCGTGGTGAATGCCGCAGGCCAACCCCTGGCCTCTGGCGAACCTGGGGTGATCGCCGTGCGCGGGGCTGCGGTGATGCAGGGTTACTGGGACAATCCGCAAGCTACCCAGGAGGCCCTGGTGGACGGCTGGCTGCTCACCGGCGACATCGGTTTCCTGAATGAGCGCGGCTACCTGACCCTGACCGATCGCAGCAAGGATGTGATCATCTCCGGCGGCAGCAATATCTACCCGCGGGAAGTCGAGGAAGTGCTGATCCGGCACCCCGAAGTGTTCGAAGTATGCGTGGTGGGGGAGGCCGACCCGCATTGGGGCGAGTCGGTGGTGGCCTTCGTGGTCCTGCGCTCGCCCGGCAGCCTCGATGCGCAAGCGCTCGAGCGCTGGTTCCTGGCGCGCATGGCCTCGTTCAAGAAACCGAAGAAGTACCTGTTTTGCGCCGAGCTGCCGAAAAACAGCTATGGCAAGATTCTCAAGACCCGGTTGCGCCAGTGGTTGCAGGACCCCACGGGGCCCTTGAACGACCTCTGAAGCGCTGCATTTCATGGATAACACGACGACAGGAGTCCCCGACATGGATGTGTCACCTTCAAACTTCCAGCGCCAGCGGCGCCGAGCCTTCATCGGCGCCACTTCCGGCCACTTGATCGAGTGGTACGACTATGGCGTCTACGGCTTCCTGGCCCTGTACATCGGCAAGGCCTTCTTCGTCTCTGACGATCCCACCAGCAGCCTTCTGGCGAGCTTCGCGGCCTTTGCCCTGAGCTTCTTCATCCGGCCCCTGGGCGGCCTGTTCTTCGGCCCCCTGGCCGACAAGATCGGCCGACGCAAGACCCTGATCACGGTGCTGGTGATGATGGCCGGCTCCACCTGCCTGCTGGGCCTGTTGCCGACCTACGCCAGCATCGGCATCGCTGCGCCGGTAATCCTGGTGCTGATCCGCTGTGTGCAGGGTTTCTCCGCCGGGGGCGAGATCGGCACCATCACCAGCTTCATTTCCGAATACGCCGGCCCCGGGCGCCGGGGTTTCGCCACCTGCTGGCTGATGGTCACCGCCGTGCTCGGCCTGCTCCTGGGCGGCGCCGTGGCCAACGGCATGACCTGGGTTCTTGGCGCCGAGCTGATGCAGGAGTGGGGCTGGCGGATCCCGTTCCTGATCGCAGGTCCCCTGGGCTTCATCTCGCTGTATATCCGCTTGAAGCTGGAGGACAGCCCGGAGTTCCTGGCCCTGGTGCAGGCCGGGCAGACCTCCAAGGCACCGCTGCGCGAGGTCTGGCAGTGGAAACGCTCGATCGCCCTGGTGTTCTTCATCATCACCCTGCACAGCTCGATCTTCTACCTGGTGCTGACCTTCGCCTCGACCTACATGTCCAACACCCTCAAGTTCGACAGCGGCACCACCTTGCTCTATGTGTTCGTCGCCAGCCTCTCGGCGGCGGTAGTCATGCCGTTCGGCGGCGCCTTCACCGATCGCTACGGGCGCAAGCCGTTCCTGATGGTGATCGGTACCCTGGCGACCCTGGCCATGTACTGGTTCTTCAAGGCAGCGCCCAACGCCACCCCGGCCACCTTGTTCTGGCCGCTGATGGCCGTGGCGATCCTGTTCGGGCTCTATGCGTCCTCGACCTACGCCCTGATGAGCGAGCTGTTGCCGACCCGCATCCGCTCCACCGGCATCGCCGTGGCCTACAACATCCCGGTGGCGGTGTTCGGTGGCAGCGCGCCGCTGATTTCCACCTGGCTGATCAAGCTCACTGGCGACATCACCGCGCCCTGGTACTTCTATGTGGCGACCGGGGTCGCGTCGCTGCTGGCCTTGGTAGTGCTGCGCAGGGAGGACTTCGTCGCCTGTACCCACGGCGCCCGGCACCAGGGCAGCGGGGCTGCGCAACTCCTGGTCAATCCGCAACCTTGAGCCTGTCTGTCGGCGCCGGCCCTGGCTGGTGCCGATAGGCCACGCGCTGCAGCCTATCGGCAAGGACATCGGTAGTGGTTAATGGTGGGCAGCAGTGCCGGGCGGGTCGAGCAAGCCCATAGCTGCAACGCACGGTGTCAGCCCGGAAACAGTAAAGTCCCGCGAGCGGCCAGTCAGGACTGGCCGCTTTTGCCTATGGCAGAGGATCCGGTTTCTGGATCAAAGGCTGTCCGGGTCGCCGAAGAACATCTGAATCCGCGAGCGCAACCAGCGTTCGCCCGGGTCGTTGTCCTGGGAGCCGCGCCAGGCCATGTGCAGTTCGAAGGTGCGTACCGGCAGGGGCGGGTCTTCGGCGCGCACGCCGCCGGCGGCGGTCAGGGCTTCGGCGGTGTAGTCCGGCACGGTGGCGACTATGTCGGTGCCGGTGAGCAGGGTGCTCAGGCCGTTGAACTGCGGCACCGCGAGCACTACGTGACGCTTGCGTCCGAGTTTTTCCAGCTCTTCATCGATAAACCCACTGAGGTCGCCGGCGAACGACACCAGGGCGTGGGGGCGGGCGCAGAAGTCGTCGAGGCTCAGGGAACCGGGCATGCTGTCAGCCCGCAGCAGCTTGGGCAGGCTGCGGCGCAGCACCTTGCGCTTGGCGTTGGCCGGCAGGTCCTGGGTGTAGCTGACGCCGATGGAAATCTCGCCGGAGGCCAGCAGGGCGGGCATCAGCAGGTAGTTGGCGCGGCGCACCACCAGCACGATCCCCGGCGCTTCGGCGCGCAGGCGTTTGAGCAGCATCGGCAGCAGGGCGAATTCGACGTCGTCGGACAGGCCGATACGGAACACCGCGGTGCTGGTCGCCGGGTCGAATTCGGCGGCGCGGCTGACCGCGGTGGAGATCGAGTCGAGGGCGGGCGAGAGCAGGGCGAAGATTTCCACCGCCCGGGCCGAGGGCTCCATGCTGCGCCCGGTGCGCACGAACAGCGGGTCGTCGAACAGGCTGCGCAGGCGCGACAGCGCCGCACTGATGGCCGGCTGGCCGAGGAAGAGTTTCTCCGCCGCCCGGGTCACACTGCGTTCATGCATTAATGTTTCGAACACGATCAACAGGTTCAGGTCGACACGACGCAGGTCATTACGATTCATCTTGAGTCCTGGCAGAGTCAGCAAACTTGACGAGAGCGACCATATGAGAACAATGGCCGGCATGAATCTTACGGGGAAAGGCTGCTACTCTGCACCGGCTAATTGTTTTTTCCTGTAAGGAAGCCTGCGCTCTGGCACGCTGTTTATCGTTATTGCAGATGCCGCGGAATCAATGACAGGCATGTCGACTATTAATAGCCACTGATGGTCTTGGCCAGAAAGCCCAGATAGAGTTCAGGGCATTAGAGGTTACTTTGACGAGGTTTGCGATGTCCCGCACGATCCGTTTTCACAAGTTTGGTCCGGCCGAGGTGCTTAAGTGCGAAGAGCATGCGGCCGCTCTGCCTGCGCCAGGCGAAGTGCAGGTGCGTGTCGAAGCGATCGGCATCAGTTGGTACGACGTACTCTGGCGCCAGAACCTGGCGTCCTCCCATGCCCGCCTGCCTTCCGGCCTTGGCCATGAGATGGCCGGCGTGGTGACTGCGGTCGGCGAAGGCGTCGACGACCTGGCCGTTGGCGACAAGGTGGCCAGCTTCCCGGCCGAAAGCCCGAACGATTATCCGGTCTACGGCGAGCTGATTGTCCTGCCACGCTCGGCGCTGACCCGCTATCCCGATGTGCTCAGCCCGATCGAAGCGGCGGTGCATTACACGCCGCTGCTGGTGGCCTACTTTGCCTATGTCGACCTGGCGCGGGTCAAGCCCGGGCAGTTCGCCCTGGTCACCGATGCCAGCCACTGCGCCGGCCCGTCCTTTGTCCAGCTGGGCAAGGCGCTCGGGGTACGGGTGATCGCCGCGACCAAGACCGCTGAGGAGCGTGAGTACCTGCTGTCCCTGGGTGCCGAGAAGGTCATCGTCACCGAAGAGCAGGACCTGCTCATGCAGATCAACAAGTACACCGACAACCGTGGCGTCGACGTGGTGTTCGATGGTCTCGGCGGTCCGCAGATGTCGATGCTCGGCGACGTCCTGGCGCCACGCGGCAGCCTGGTGCTGTACGGCCTGCAAGGCGGTAACCAGACGCCGTTCCCGGCCTGCGCGGCGTTCCAGAAGAACATCCAGTTCTTCGTGCACTGCATCGGCAACTTCACCGGCAAGCCCGAACTGGGCATCATCCAGGACCAGGTGGCCTTGCAGCGCGCCTTGCGCGACATCAACCAGCTGACGGCGGATCGTGTGCTGTTGCCGCTGAAGACCCGGGTCTTCCCGTTCAACGAGTTCGTCGAAGCCCACCGCTACATGGACGAGTGTCCTTGTCGCGAACGGGTCGCACTGCAGGTCGAACCGGCCTGATCCTGACGCCAGGGTTCGCCATCGCGCACTCTGGCGTTTCTGTCTTCGCGGTCACTCCTTTCCTTGTTCCTGCCTCGATCCCGAGAGGCCTGCGCGCAGCTGCCGGCAATGGCCTATGTTGCGCCTGCTCATTGTGCAAACCTGCACGGATAGATCCCGTCGCGTTGCGGTCAAACTGCCAGTAAACTGCGCAGCACTCACCGAACCATCCATTTCCCGAGGTTTTGCATGACACTCAGTCCTTTTGCGGGCAAACCGGCACCGACAGAATTGCTGGTCGATCTTCCGCGACTGGTAACGGCCTACTACACCGGCCAGCCCGATGCCGCCATCTCTACCCAGCGGGTCGCCTTCGGCACCTCGGGGCATCGTGGCAGCTCGTTCGATCTGAGTTTCAACGAATGGCACGTCCTGGCCATCAGCCAGGCGATCTGCCTGTATCGCCAGTCCCAGGGCATCGATGGCCCGCTGTTTGTCGGCATCGATACCCATGCGCTGTCCACCCCGGCCGGCGCCAGCGCCCTGGAAGTGCTGGCCGCCAACGGCGTGACCGTGATGATCGCCGCGGGCGATGAGTACACCCCGACGCCGGCGGTGTCCCATGCGATTCTCTGCTACAACCGCGGCCGTACCAGCGGCCTGGCCGACGGCATCGTGATCACCCCGTCGCACAACCCGCCACAAAGCGGCGGCTACAAGTACAACCCCACCAACGGCGGCCCGGCCGACACCCACATCACCAAGTGGATCGAAGCCAAGGCCAACGAGCTGCTGGCCAACAAGCTGGCCGGTGTGAAACGCATCAGCTACGAGCAGGCGCTGAAAGCCGATACCACCCATCGTCATGACTACGTCAACAGCTACGTCGCCGACCTGATCAACGTCATCGACCTGGACGCCATCCGCAACGCCAAGCTGCGCCTGGGCGTCGATCCGCTGGGCGGAGCAGGGGTGCGCTACTGGTCGGCGATTGCCGAGCACTATCGCCTGGACCTGGAAGTGGTCAACAAGGAAGTCGATGCGACTTTCCGTTTCATGTCCGTCGACTGGGATGGCCAGATCCGCATGGACCCGTCGTCCAGCTATGCGATGCAGGGCCTGATCGGCCTGAAGAATCGTTTCGACGTGGCCTTTGGCTGCGACCCGGACCACGACCGCCACGGTATCGTGACCCCGACTGGCGGCCTGCTGGCGCCGAACAATTACCTGGCGGTGTCCATCGACTACCTGTTCCAGAACCGCCCGCACTGGCGTGCCGACGCGGCCGTGGGCAAGACCGTGGTCAGCAGTGGCCTGATCGACCGCGTGGCCGCGCGCCTGGGCCGTCGCCTGTACGAAGTGCCAGTGGGCTTCAAATGGTTCGCTGACGGTCTGTTCGATGGCTCTCTCGGTTTTGGCGGCGAAGAGAGCGCTGGCGCCTCGTTCCTGCGCAAGGACGGCGGCGTCTGGAGCACCGACAAAGACGGCCTGATTCCGGCCTTGCTGGCCGCGGAAATGACCG
Organism: Pseudomonas sp. GW460-12-10-14-TSB1; assembly: GCF_017349775.1. Classification (NCBI taxonomy): domain Bacteria; kingdom Pseudomonadati; phylum Pseudomonadota; class Gammaproteobacteria; order Pseudomonadales; family Pseudomonadaceae; genus Pseudomonas; species Pseudomonas sp. GW460-12-10-14-TSB1. The sequence goes on along the minus strand of NZ_JACNAC010000016.1, from coordinate 55,099 downwards.
CCCGTACTGGTCGCGACCCGAGCCAGGCCTACCGCGCCTTGTGCGACGACCTGGGCGAGCCGTTCTCGGTGCGTGTCGATGCCAAGGCCAACCCGCAGCAGAAGGCACTGTTGAGCAAGCTGTCGCCGGAGCAGGTGACCTCGACCCAACTGGCCGGCGAAAGCATCCAGCAGATCCTCAGCCATGCACCGGGCAACGATCAGGCGATCGGCGGCCTCAAGGTCATGACCGAGAACGGCTGGTTCGCGGCGCGTCCATCGGGCACCGAAGACATCTACAAGATCTACGCCGAGAGCTTTATCGGTGACGATCACCTGAAGCAGCTGGTGCAGGAAGCGCAGACTCTGGTGGACGGCGCGATCAGCGGCTGATCCAGTGGCGTTTCGCGGCAGACAAAAAAGGGGCGACCAAGCGGTCGCCCCTTTTTATTGCTGCTGTGTCTTGTAGGAGCGAGGCTTGCCCGCGATGGCTTCCGTTTGGGCGACAACTATCTTCAGCTAGAACGTAAAGGGCTGCTTTGCAGCCCATCGCGAGCAAGCTTCGCTCCTACAGAAGCTGATTCTCAAGCCAGGTCCACCAGGACGATTTCGCTGTCCTCGAGGGCGGTGACCCGCAGCAGGCGTTCATCCTCGACCGCGACACCGTCTCGAGCTTCGGCGCGCAAGCCGTTGACTTCAATCACCCCGGTAGCCGGCACCAGGTAAGCCCGGCGCCCGTTGTCCAGCGAGTACTCGGCGGACTCGCCGGCCTTCAGGTTGGCCGCCACCAGCCGCGCGTCGGCGCGGATCCGCAGGCTCTGGTCATCGCCTTGCTTGCCGCTGGCCAGGGTCACGAAACCCTCGCGCTGGCCTTTGGGGAACGGCTTGGCGCCCCAGGACGGCGCGGAGCCGGCCTCGTTGGGGATGATCCAGATCTGGAAGATCTTGGTTGCGCCGGCTTCCAGGTTGTATTCGCTGTGGGCGATCCCGGTACCTGCGCTCATCACCTGCACGTCGCCAGCCTCGGTGCGGCCCTTGTTGCCCAGGTTGTCCTGGTGGGTGATCGCGCCTTCACGAACGTAGGTGATGATCTCCATGTCCCGGTGCGGGTGCTGCGGGAAACCGGTGCCGGGGGCGATCACGTCGTCGTTCCACACGCGCAGGTTGCCCCAGTTCATGCGTTTGGGGTCGTGGTACTCGGCGAACGAAAAGTGGTGGTGGGCATCCAACCAGCCGTGATGGGCGCCGCCCAGGGATTTGAAGGGTCTGAGTTCAAGCATGATCCTCTCCTGTCAGGGTTCGTCATGGGCGCCTTGGTTGAGCCATAGAACGAGACCGGTGGGTTGATGGTGCTCATCATCCATCAGCCAAACATCGATAAAAAGCGCAAAAAATGCCGCGATCCGATCTAATAAGTAGATATATTTTGTAGCCTTTCTTCTACTTTCAAACATTCAATTCATGACTTAAGTGAATGAGCTGTAAGCATTTCACTAGAAGTCAGCGGCGAATGAGGCGACCATAGGCGCCTTTGTTCCCATGCCGTCCATACCGCCTCATACCTGGAGTCAGCGTGCCGCAACACAGCCCCGATCTTCCTCCCGAACTCTTGCCCCTGGCCGAAATGCCGCTGCTCAAGCGCTTGGCGGCCAGGTTCTTCGGTCACGGCCTCAGTCGCCTGCGCGCCCAGCATCGCGCGTCCTGGTTGCACGGCCAGGCGGACGGCTTTCGCAGCGGGCACACCGCCGGGGTGGAGTACGGTTACCAGGAGGGCAAGGCCGAAGGCCTGGAGCAGGGCCGCCAGGTACTGCTGATTCGCGACAGCCGCTCCACCGAGCATCCGGCCCCCGGGGTAGACGACTATCTGTTCGATGACTGGCGCCTGCCGCTGAGCGCCGAGCTGAAGAAGCGCATCAAGGCCGACGTTGGCCGCCTGCTGCCGGCCCATGCCCAGCCCAGCAGCGCGCAATGGAAGATGATCTTCAGCGAAACCCCGTCGACCTCGGTGATTGCCGGCGCTGGGGCGGGCAAGTCGACCTCCCTGGTCCTGCGCATCCTGCTGCTCAATCATTACCTGGGCTTCGAACTCGACTCGATGACCGTGGTGACCTTCACCCGCGAGTCGCGCAAGGACTTCATCAACAAACTGATGGAGGTGTTCGCGCTCTGGGGCCGGCCCCTTGGCCTCAAGGAGGCGCGGGAACTAGTGCGCACCTTCCACTCGCGCATCCTGCCGATGGTTCGCAGCCTGCCGGGCTTCGAGCGCCTGCAGGCGTTCGAGAACCTCAGCGATCGCCCGGCGGCGGGGGATCTGGAGGTCGACAGCAATCCCTTCGACCTGCGGATCAACGACGCCCAGCGCAAGCACCTGAATGCCTGTTACCACGCCTTGCACCGGCGTGACGGGCGTTTCCGCGAGGCGATCAAGCCGCTGTTGCGTCACGCCCTGCAACTCAAGGAGCTGGAGCGCGATCACCCGGACGTGCAGAAGCGCATGGCCGTGACCGAACTGGCCGCCAAGCGCGACGAAGAGCTGTGCGACACCCTGGAAGACCTGTGGTTTCGCGCCGGGGCCTGGCCGATCAAGGGCATCGAGCCGAACCGGCAGACGGTGGAGATCAACGGTTCGCAGTTCCATTGCCATGGCTATGTCGCCGAGCTGGATGCCTGGGTGGTGCTGGGGTTCGACCCTCGGGAAAACCCGCAGCTGAGTCGTCCCGGGTCGAAGCTTTCGGTGCGTGCCGAATGGGCAGTAAAGCGCACCCTGTTTCAAGCTTTCTGCCGTAAGCCAGTGATTTGGCTGGATAGTTACGAGTCGGCAAAGCGCGTCCTGTCGTCCCTGGCCGGGGATGCCAGCGCTGGGCCGGGCTTCGATTACAAGGTCAAGGGCGAGCTGGCGTCGGCGCCGCTGCTGGACTGTTTTGTCGCCGCGGCCGGGTTTATCGAGAACCTCGGACTGGATGTGTCGGTGGCCGTGGGCCAGATGGTGTTTGCCCGGGACGACCCGGATCGCTTTTTCTTCGAGGCCCTGAGCCTGTTCTGGCGGGCGCTGGACGACCATCTGCTCGACCAGTCGCCGCCGATCATGAGCTACAACCGCATGTTCTCGCTGTTCGGCGAGAACACCCCGGAGAACTTCAAGCTGCTCAGCGATGAGCGGTTGCGGCCGATGTCGCACCTGATGATCGACGAATTCCAGGACGTCTCGCCGCAGATCGTCTCGTGGATTCGCGCCAGCCTGCGCGAGATCCGCAGTCGCGGGCCGGCGATGCATGTCGGCCGTGGGGCGCAGCGCTCGTCGTTGCTCTGCGTGGGGGACGACTGGCAGTCGATCTACGGCTGGCGCGGCAGTTCGCCGAAGTACTTCATGGAGTTCAACAAGGAATTCCCATCGCCGGCCACCAGCCGGGTGATGCTCAGCGAGAACTATCGCAGCCATCAGCACATCATCGACGCGGCGGAACATATCGTCCGCGCGGCACCGGCGATAGCCGGGAAGAAGGCCAAGGCCAGCGGCGAACCCAAGGAAGTGCTGCCGGTGAATGTGCTGGACCGCGACGACCAGGGGCTGGCGGCGCGGCTGGCGGAGCACTATCGCAACGGCGATTCTATCTTGATGTTGTTTCGAAAAAGTAGCGATAAATTATTGATTGAAGAGCATATTTTACCAATAGTTAATGTTGATTCTAGGTTGCCAGTCGAGGAGCGCCGCCTCAAGCAACTGACCTACCACAGCTCCAAGGGCTTGCAGGCGGATGCAGTGTTCCTGCTCGGCGATTGCCAACACTTGACCAGTTCGCCCTACAAGAACCAGGTCTATCGCATGGCCGGGCTGGGCAAGGATGGCGACAGCGAGCCCTACGACAATGCGCAGAAGGACGAGACCCTGCGCCTGGCCTATGTCGGCATCACTCGGGCGGTGAAACATTGCTACTGGTATGTGGACAGCCCGGACACTCAGGCGGCCAATGCGCCCAAGGCGTCGGACCGGATTCCCCAGGGCAAGCCGTTCTTCGCCGACCTGCGGGCATGAAAAAGCCCGCGCAACGGCGGGCTTGAGAACAACCTGGGGCGGGTCAAGAAAAGAGAGCAGCCCTAGGCTTTCAGGGCGAGTGGCGGCATGAAGGCCTCCAGCTCGTCTTCCACCGCCTCGATTATTCGTTCGACATCGGCGGCGTTCATCACGGTGGCGCAGGGGATGCCGGCAATGGCGATCATGGTCTCGCCGCTGGCACGATCGAAGAGCCGGGCGATCATGCTGCCGGGTGCATCCATGCTGGCCTCGAAGCCCATGGGGTGAAAATGCCAGCGCATCAGCTGGCAGGCGTTGGGAAAGGTGACTTTGCTGGCGGAGACACTATTCATGAATTGCCCACCTTGTTCATTGAGCGCTTCCTTGTGCTCGCGGTAGGTACGGAAGGGCCGTCACTGGACCAACCTGTGGAACTTTTAAAAATAGCACCGGGTCATGACATTCAAGGTTTTTTTTCAGGCCGTTTGGCGATTGCCCTGCACTTTTTTGATGCAGGTCATTTCCGCTAGCGGTTTTGGCAAAACGCCAGTATCCAGGGGCCATGCATTGGCCATTGAAGCGCCGGACGAACTTCGGCAAGCTGCGCCTTTCCGTCCCCCTGAGCCCTTATATCTGCCCCTTATGTCTGCCCCTGATGATGGCCCGGCGCAAACCCAGGCCACCGGCGAGACCGTGCTGCGCTATCACCTGTGCTGGAAGCACCGCGACCTCGATGGCGTCATGGCGCTGTATCACCCGGAAATCCAGTACAACGACTTTTTCCAGAACCGCACCCTGGGCCTGGACGAGCTGCGCGAGTACGTGCGCAACAGCATGCCGCGCGCGCCCGACGAAGCGCTGGAGCACAGCGACCGCATCCGCCTGGATGGCAATACCGCGTTCATTCAATACCAGGTGACCCTGCGCGGCGGACAGGGCCTGGTGTCGTTTCGCGCCAGCGAGGCGATCACGGTGCGCGACGGCCTGATCTGGCGTGTCAACGAATACGCCTCGCTGGTGCGCGAGGCGGCGCCGAGCCAGGCCGGTGGCGGCGCGCGGCCGGCGGTCAGCCGCCTGGGCCTGTCGCCGCGCCAACTGAGCTTCATGGCCGAGGATCTGCAACACTACTTCGAGCGCCAGCAGCCGTACCTCGACCCGGAGCTGGATTTGCAGCGAGTGGCGAAGGAGTGCGGCTACAGCCGCAACCAGATCTCCTACCTGCTCAACCAGGTGCTGGGGCAGAGTTTCTACCGCTATGTGAACCAGGCGCGCCTGCAGCATCTGCTGGCGGCGCTGGACAGGGCCGCGCCGCCAGTGCGCATCGACGAGCTGGCGTTCGCCGCCGGCTTCAACTCGCTGTCGGCGTTCTACAGCTGTTTTCGCCAGCACACCGGCCTGTCGCCCAAGGCTTATGCCAAGCAAATTTCTTTGCGTGCACGCGCGCAAGACAGCCCCTGAGCCGAGGCACTAGGATCGCCGCATTCGAAGTTCGGGTGGCGGAGTCCGTATATGCCAGCGTGGCGCAACATCAGTTTGTGGATGGATCAGCTCGACGAGCCGCTGCTGGCCCGGCCGTCGCTGGAGCAGGACCTGGATGTCGACGTGGCGATCATCGGCGCCGGTTATACCGGTCTGTGGACCGCCTATTACCTCAAGCGCCTGGCGCCGACCCTGAACATCGCCATCGTCGAGGCGCAGACCGCCGGCTTCGGCGCTTCCGGGCGCAACGGCGGCTGGCTGATGGGCAACCTGCTGGGGGAGGACCGGCTGCTGGCCGGGCTCAGCGCGCAGCAGCGCCGCGCCTCCTTCGACCTGCTGCACGGCATTCCCGATGAAGTGGCCAGCGTCCTTGAACGTGAAGGCATCGACTGCGATTACCGCAAGGGCGGGGTGCTGTACTGCGCCGCGCGTTACCCCGAGCAGGAAATCACCCAGCGCCGCTACCTGGACAAGCTCTACCGCCAGGGCCTCGACGAGCGCGACTACCGCTGGCTGAGCCCCGAGCAACTGGCCCGGCAGATCCGCGTGGCCAAGGCCTACGGCGGCATCTACGCGCCCCATTGCGCGACTATCCAGCCGGCGAAGCTGGTGCGTGGCCTGGCGCGCGCCGTGGAGCGCCTGGGCGTGCGCATCTACGAAAACAGCCCGGTCAGCCACTGGCAGTCCGGCAGCCTGCAAACCGCCAGGGCCAGCGTGCGTTGCCGCTGGATAGTGCCGGCGGTGGAGGGCTATTCGGTGACCTTGCCGCCCCTGGGCCGTTACCAGCTGCCGGTGCAAAGCCTGCTGGTGGCCACCGAGCCCTTGCCGGCCGCGACCTGGGACGAGATCGGCCTGAGCCAGGGCCAGGCGTTCAGCGAAAGCAGCCGCCAGGTCACCTACGGCCAGCGTACCGCGGATAACCGCCTGGTGTTCGGCGCCCGCGGCGGCTACCAGTTCGCGGGCAAGCTGCGTCACGACTTCGACCTGACCCGCAGTGAAGTCGAGCTGCGGCGCTACCTGTTCAGCGAACTTTTCCCGCAGCTGAAAAATGTGCGAATCACTCACTCCTGGGGCGGCAACCTGGGCATGTCCCGGCACTTCCGGCCGCACATGCTTTGCGACCCTCGGCACGGTATCGCCTTGTCCGGCGGCTACGGCGGCGAAGGCGTGGGCGCCAGCAACCTGGGCGGGCGGACCCTGGCCGATCTGATCCTCGAGCGCGACAGCGAGCTGACCCGCCAGCCCTGGGTGATCCCCGAGGGCGGCCTCGACGCCTTGCGCGCCTGGGAGCCGGAGCCGTGCCGCTGGCTGGGTTACAACGCGATCATTCGCAGCTTCGTCCATGAAGACCAGACCCTGGCCAACCCGGCCACGCCGCCCTGGCGCCGCCGGCTGGCCAGCCGGGTGGCGGGGTTCATGGAAGGCCTGATGCATTGAGGCTGTTTTTTCACAGCGGTTTTCACAGCGGATTTTCCATCGACAGGTAGCGCCATGAGCATCACTCAGTTCAAGAACACCGCCCACGTCACCCTGGAGCAATCGGCCCCGGTGGCCGTACCCCTGGGCAACCCGGTCGCCGTGACTTCGGTGACCTGCGTCGAGCGCAACGACGGCGTCGAAACCGGCATCTGGGAGTGCACGCCCGGGCGCTGGCGGCGGCAGATCGTCGCCCAGGAGTTCTGCCATTTCATCCAGGGGCGTTGCACCTTCACCCCGGACAATGGCGAACCCCTGCTGATAGAAGCCGGCGATGCACTGATGTTGCCGGCCAACAGCACCGGGACCTGGGACATCCAGGAAACCGTGCGCAAGACCTATGTGTTGATTTTCTGATCCTTTGATTGCCTGCCAATAAAAACAACCCACACAGGAATCGCCCCATGATCCGTAGAAACCCGGCTTTATCGCTGTGCGCGCCGTTGCTGCTGGTGGCTTCATTCAGCCAGGCGGCCGAGACCGTGAAGATCTACAACTGGTCGAGCTACATCGCCCCGGACACCCTGAAGAACTTCCAGAAGGAAACCGGCATCGGCTTCAGCTACGACGTCTACGACAGCAACGAGACCCTGGACGGCAAGCTGATGACCGGCCGCTCCGGTTATGACGTGGTGTTTCCCTCCAACCACTTCATGGCCCGGCAGATCGAGGGCGGGGCGCTGAAGAAACTCGACAAGAGCCAGTTGCCGAACTGGAAGAACCTCAATCCGGTGCTGCTCAAGGCCTTGCAGACCAACGACCCGGGCAACGAGCACGGCTTCCCGTACCTGTGGGGCAGCACCGGGATCGGCTACAACGTCGCCAAGGTCAAGGCGGTGCTGGGAGACAATGCGCCGGTGGACTCCTGGGACCTGATCTTCAAGCCCGAATACATGCAGAAGCTGCAGAAGTGCGGGGTGGCGATCCTCGACAACGGCCCCGAGCTGCTGCCGGCGGCGCTGAATTACCTGGGCCTGCCGCACCACAGCAAGAACCCCGAGGACTACAAGAAGGCCGAAGCGCTGCTGCTGAAGATCCGGCCTTACGTCAGCTACTTCCATTCCTCCAAGTACACCGGCGACCTGGCCAACGGCGATATCTGCGTGGCGGTGGGTTTCTCCGGCGACGTCCTGCAAGCGGAAAGCCGGGCCAAGGAAGCCAAGAACGACGTGGAAATCGGCTACGCGATTCCCAAGGAAGGCGCGCCGATCTGGTTCGACATGGTGGCCATGCCCAACGACGCGCCGGACGAAAAGGCCGGGTACGCCTACATGAACTACCTGCTGCGCCCGGAGGTGATGGCCGAGATCACCAACCATGTGCACTACGCCAACGGCAACGAGCAGGCCGACAGCCTGGTCGACCCGGCCATCAAGAGCGACACCAAGGTCTACCCGAGCCCGGACATGATGGGCAAGCTGTTCGCCCTGGAAGCCATGCCGCTGAATATTGACCGGATCCGCACCCGGGTGTGGAACAAGATCCGCACCGGCAGCTGAGGCATTGCCGCCGCTCCCCGCTCTGGCGACCGCCGGCGGGGAGCGCGGCCTTCACTGGTTTATCTTCAGCCGTACCGCCAGCACCATCCCCAGAACCTCACGCCCATGGTCGGTAAGAAAAGCGCCGCCCGCGCCGATCAGGTGCGTCATCCCGGGGCGTTCGTCGCATCGACCTTTCTGTCAATTGTCCGCGGACAATGGCGGGGTGCGAGGCGGGATCATGCGCTTCGTACCCGTCGACTCAAACGCTGAAGCCAAACGCAGCAGCGTCGAATCGTCATAGGCACGACCGGCAAAGGTCAGTCCAACCGGCATGCCTATGTCCGGCATGACGCCCATCGGTACGGTGACGGTGGGCACGCCCAGGTGGCGGATCGCGAGGTTGCCGTTGGCGACCCAGATGCCATTGCTCCAGGCGATGTCCGCTGACTGCGGATCGACGTCGGCATTTGCCGGGCCAACGTCGGCAACTGTCGGGAATAGCACGGCATCGAGCCCAAGCCGATCCATCCAGTCTTCAAGGTCGATCCGACGCGTTTGTTCAAGCCCTCGAAGTCCGCCAGCAAGAGTGGTGATCTGGTCCCAAGGGGTAATGCCACGCTCGGCCATCTGCACGTACTCGCTCATGTCAATGGCAAAGGCACCCTGCTGACAGGGCAGAGTGCCTGGATCGTGTGGAAAAATCTGCTGCCCGTCGACGTCGACCAGACGGTGCAATTTCGGATCGTTGTTGGCCCGTAGAAAGTCATCGAATGCCCAGGCCGAAAGATCCCACAATTCATGGTGCTGGAACTCTTCAGGCACTAGTCCGCGATTGAACACCTTTGACGCGCCAGGGCGATCACCCTCGTAGTTGGAGACTAGAGGAAAGTCGACATCAAGCACTTCGGCACCTGCGGCTTCGAGTGCCTGGCGAGCTTGTTCCCAAAGGCCGATCACCGAAGGATGAGTGTTGATGCGCTGACCGGTTGGCCCACCAATACCCGGCGCCTCGGAGGTGCCGGCTTGCGGATCGGCGTTAATGTACATGCACGGAACGCCGAAGCGCTTTCCAACGAGTGCTCCACTGTTCGCCGCCAGCGACACATAGGAGGCTGGACGCACCGAAGCCACGCTCGGGATCGGTACCCAGGGCTGCATCCGCCAAAGATCGCCGCGTGTGTCGGGGTCTTCGGCCACCACCACGTCGAGCACCTCAAGGAGGTCCCCCATGGTTCTGGCATAGGGTACGACAACGTCCATCGTCGGTACCAATGGCCAGTTGCCTCGCACCGAAATCACCCCGCGCGAAGGGGTGTAGGCACACAAGCCATTGTTCGAGGCCGGGCCGCGGCCACTCGACCAGGTTTCTTCCGCCAGGCCGAAGGCGGCGAAGCTGGCGGCGGTGGCGGTACCCGCGCCGTTGGACGAACCCGAGGCGAAGGGCGCGGTGAGGTAATTGGCGTTGTACGGGCTTTCCGCACGGCCATAGACCCCGCGCTGCATGCCGCCGTTGGCCATCGGCGGCATATTGGTCTTGCCCAGGCAGATCGCCCCGGCGGCGCGCAGCCGTTCGATGGTGAAGGCATCGCGATAGGCGATCAGGTTGGCGAAGGCGGGGCTGCCGGAAGCCGCGGTGAGGCCCTTGACCAGATAGCTGTCCTTGGCGGTGTAGGGAATGCCATCGAGCGGACCCAGGGTTTCGCCCTTGGCCCGGCGGGCGTCGGAGGCCAGGGCCTCCTTGAGCGCGTCGGGGTTGCGCACCACTACCGCGTTAAGGGCGGTGGGGGTGTCGGGGCCATCGTAGGCATCGATCCTGGCGAGATAGGCCTGGACCAGTTCAACGGCCGTTGTCTGGCCGGATTCGAGTGCAGCGCGCAGTTGGGCAATGGAAACTTCGGTGACCTCGATCATGCTGCTGCCGCCGACTGCTGATGGTTGAAAAGGTGATTGTTTCCATCACGCTGGAACTCGGACTTAAGGGCATCACTAAACTCAAAATGGACTTTCATAGTGGTTCTCGTTGCACTGAATTATGCGGCAGGTTCGGGACTTACAACCTGTGAGTTCTATTTAGCAATCAGCAGGGGAGGCGGAATTGATGTAAGGATTCGCACGCCGTTGTCGGCGCCTGACCGAACAGCGACGGTCTGAATCAGACCGTCGCTGAACTAATCCAAACCTCTGATCGGGCGCCCCTGGGGCCCTTTAGCAACTGTGGCTTCGGCAACAGCTATAGAGTCTGTGCCAAGCCTCCATCTTGTCGGACTCAGACACCTGACTTGATTCTTGTCCAGGCCCGGGTTCGTGCACGCTCCGCCTCTCGGGGCAGCGGTTTCACGCTGTAGAGCGTTTTCATGGTCGCTTCGGTCGGGTACAGGTTCGGGTTGTTGCGGATCGCCGGATCAACCAGTTCAGTGGCGTCCTTGTTCGGGTTCGGGTAGCCGACAAAGTCGCTGATTGGCGCGATGACTTTCGGTTCCAGCAAGTAGTTGATGAAGGCGTAGGCGTCTTCCGGGTTTTTCGCTGATTTCGGGATCGAGAGCATGTCAAACCACACGGGTGCGCCTTCCTTGGGCAGACGCATGTCGACCACCACGCCATTCTTGGCGTCCTTGGCACGGTTGTTGGCCTGGAAGAAGCTGCCGGAGTAACCGACTGCGACACAGATATCGCCGTTGGCGATGTCGGCCATGTACTTGGACGAGTGGAAGTAGGTGATAAACGGACGGACCTTCATCAACAGTTCTTCAGCCTTGGTGTAGTCGGCCGGGTTGGTGCTGTTGGGGTCCAGGCCGAGGTGTCGCAGGGCCAGCGGCAGAATCTCCGACGGCGAGTCGAGCAGGGCCACGCCGCACTGCTTGAGCTTGCTGATGTTCTCTTCTTTGAAGATCAGGTCCCAGCTGTCCACCGGTGCGTTATCCCCCAGCGCGGCTTTGACTTTTTCCGGGTTGAAACCTATCAGGACGGTGCCGTACATGTAGGGCACACCGAATTTATTGCCCGGGTCGTTGTCTTCGACCAGCTTCATCAGATTGGGATCGAGGTGTTTCCAGTTTGGCAGCTTGCTGCGGTCCAGTGGCTGGAACACGCCCGCCGAGATCTCTTTAGCGAAGAACATGTCGCCCGGGTTCACCACGTCATAACCGGAGTTGCCGGTGAGCAGCTTGGCTTCCAGGGTTTCGTTGGTGTCGTAGACGTCGTAGACCAGTTTGGTCTGCGTGTTCTGGGCCTTGAAATCTTCCAGAGCCTTGGGGGTTATGTAGTCGAACCAGTTATAGACCCGCAAGGTGCGATCTTCGGCATGGGCGAGAGAGCTGAGCAGGCCGAGCCCGCAAAGGGCTTTACCAAGCAAGCGAAGGGGGCTGTTCTTGATCAATTTTAATCCAACCTTTGTAGGAACTATGTTTAAACGCAAACGTGCGTTAGATAAGTATTTTCTGGATGTCGAAAGTGTGTTCATACACAGCACTCTTCTTTCGGAACTGACAACAAGGGGTCTTGAAGTTCTGTCAGCAAATTGGCAATCCATTCGCGTTGATGGGGTTGCAGCGTTTCTCCTGTCATACCCTGCATATCAGCAAGATTGGGATCGGTAATAGCAGTGGACTGCTCGCTCAATGTCTCAATAACGGCTAGGCCCATGTAAATCTCATGCCGGATAAAACCGGTCTTCATTGCACAAACCCTCGCCGAACTGCCATCAAATCGACCAAAGAAAGTGATGAGCGAGTCAGTAGGGTAGGAGGAAGGTCAGGAGGGGGGAATGCCTCTATCGGGGTAGGTGAGCTCTTTGGCGTCGCCGCATTCCTCAACCATGAGTATGGTCATCTCCAGCTACTGCGCCCTGTGCAGCGATGAGCCGCTCGATGCGGTTTCGCATCGGGCGGATGTACGTCGTATCTTGAGCTTTCTACTGCCTGGAATGCAGTAGTCCGAAATAAGCTCCCGGGGTAATAAAGTCCTGATCGACGTCCTTGGCGACCAGGGCGATTTATTACGAAATAGCCAGGCTGCTCTTGGCGGTGCTTTTCGTCTGAGGGGCGTCAATGAAGAGGTAGAGCTCATTCACCCTCTGGCGCTCTGCAGCATTGGCGGGGAAGAGCAGGGTGATGGTTACGTACACCACGAAGTTCACAGCTAAAGCAACCACTCCAGAGGTCAAACCCTCCAGTTGAGGCAGGGAGGTCGGAAAGTACCACTGTAGAACCCCGGCACACACGAATCCGCTGATCATCGAGCAGACCGCGGCTGCAGCAGTTCCACGTTTCCAGAAGATCCCGAGGAAAATGGTTGGAGCCAGTTGGACTATGCCCTGGTATGAGGTCATTGCAAGAGTGATCAGGTGACTGGATTTAGTGGTTGATACCGCGAAGACTGCTGCAAGGATGGTCAGTATTGCTACGGTCAATTGTCCAATGCGGTGGTTCTCAATCCGACGCTCCTGCAGGACCCCAACGATGTCATTCGCTGTCTGTGCGCCGAGTGCTTGCAGATTGGCGCCGACGTTACCCATGGTTGCTGCTACCACGCAGATGCCGGCCAGCGTCACCACGAGCACCCCACCGACTTCAGCTGCGATGAACCATACGGCGTCCGGAGACTCTTGAACCCCGGGAAGCGTCGAGGCGCTCAAGGCCAGCAGAGTGATCGAGGTGCCGAATATAAGCAGAATGGGTGCGACCTGAACTGCTGACTTCTGGATTGTCCTGGTGCTACGAGAAGCAAAGAGCCTGACGAAGATGTCCGGCCAGCACCATCCACCCAAAGCGCCAGTGACGATCAAGGAGAACAGGTACAGAGGCCCGAGCTCGCTACCAGGGCCTGGAATGGTGAACATGCTGGAACTGGATTGCCCGAATCCATGTCCGTTGGTGGTCAGCCAGACCAGCAGACCAAGCGCGATAAGTGTCCCGATCAGGTAGGCTGCGATTCCTTGGATCATGTCGCTGACGATGACGCCCCGGGCGCCGAAGCGGATGGTCCAGATTTGACGAGCGACAATCAGGCCGATACCGATGAAGACTGCAGTGGTAGCACTTACAGCACCGAACGATAAGTGCGTGAAAACAAGTGTCAGAGATTGCATGCCCAGCACGATCCAGGGGAAGGACGCGATGATGCCTATCGCCGCGGCGACCACCCGCACGGTCTTTGAGTTGTAGCGCAGGCCGAGAAGGTCGGCTTGCGTGCGTAGGTCAAACGCTTTGCCCCACATGTGTACTGGCTTGGCCAGGAGGAACATGAGCACTACCGCGAGAAGCGAGTAGGGGACGTAGTAGAATCCGATGATTCCCGAGGACGCCGCGAAACCCGCGAAAGAGATGAAAATTGTCCCCGGAAGCCAGGTGTTCACGAACGCCATGGTTGAGTAGAAGCTACCGAAGGAACGTCCACCCGTTGCGTATTCGCTGAAACTGCCCGATCCATCAGCTTTGTGGCTCTTTTCCAGAGCATAAATAATGATCAGGAAGAAAATTAATACCCCGCCGTAGCCAATGAGCATCTGCATTTTATTCACCCTCTTGTTTTGAGCATGCCGCGATCAGCGGAAGAGACAGTGTCACGAACAAGCTTGATCCCAGGAAGTAGGTAAGGGCTTGCGTTGGTGATCCGTTTCCGAAGTGCCAATGCAACGGCGCTGCTAGCATCAGAAGAAAGTCCGCTAACACGATGAGTTTTATCAAGAGTGGTTGTGATGTGTTTGAATCACGCTCGGCAATAAGTTGCGACATGGCAAGACCTTAGGTTTATTATTTGAATGGACTGAAATGTGTCGATTACATATTTTGCGAGTGTTAGCTACGGCGTGCTGTTTCGGCAGGACATTGCAGTAGCTTCCTTATCTCCATGAGATGTTCGCGCTGGTAGCTCTGTGTCTCCTGGCCGAAAAGTCCCTTCATGTCATTGAGGTTGGGGTCGGAAATACCGGTTTTGATGCCGCTCAAGGTCTCGATAACTGCAAGCCCCATGTAGGGAACAGTGTTCTGTTCATAGCCACCCTCGTGGCACATCACCAACTTTCCTTTGCATGAAATATCCGCGGCCTCCATCACTCTTCGTGTCAAGTCTCGGAAGCTATCGCTATGGAGCAACATTCGACCCAAGGGGTCGTAAGCTCCGGCATCGAAGCCGCAGGAGACGATGATCAGCTGTGGGTCGAACTCCCTGAGCGCCGGCACGATGAGTGTGTCCATCGCTCCCAGATAAGCTCCGTGACCGGAACCTGGAAGCATGGGGATATTCAGGTTGTAGCCAGCTCCTGCGCCAAGTCCGCGCTCCTCGGCACACCCACTGTCACTGGGGTAATTTCCCTTTTGGTGAATGGAGATGGTCAGTACCTTGGACGATTCCCAGAAGATGTCTTGCGCGCCATTACCGTGGTGGACATCCCAATCCACGATGGCGACGCGTTCCAGGCCATGCTTTTCGATTGCATGTTTAGCGGCAAGAGATCCGTTTGCGAAAAGGCAGAAGCCCATCGCTGCATCGGCAACAGCATGGTGCCCTGGTGGTCGAACCAGGGCGTAGGCGTTTTTCACATCCCCACGCATCACTGCATCTACGGCCTCAATGACGCCGCCTGCGGACAGTGCCGCTATGTCATAGCTACCTGCACCAAAGGGCGTGTTAGCGCTGAAGGCTCCACCTCCGGCCTTTGACATTGCCTCAAGTTCATCCAGGTAGGCAGCCGAATGAACCATTTCGAGTTCATCTCGTCGTAACGCTCGGGGGCGAATGTGAAACAAATCGTCTGTTATGCCACTGACATCCAAAAGATTTTTGAAGCGTCGTTTCGTCTCCGCTTCTTCGAATGGAGTACCAGGCTGGATCGTCAACCCTGGTTTGTAGATTCCGGCATGGCACCCCGTCGAATGCCACATGAATAGCTCATGCCAAACGAACCCAGTCCCCATTTTCTACCTCGTCATCAAATCTGTTATTAGAGTTGCAATTGATTTGCCTCATCAGCTTATGCCCTGGGGGTAGGGGAGACCATGCCGCTATAGGGGTAGTGATTGGGGGACGCATGCGGCCTGGCAGCCGATTAGTAGGGAGGACGCCCTGCCAAAGGGTGGTAGCGCAACACAATGTGTCACCCAGCGGTTCGCACGCTGCTGGGGTGTGTTTCCCCTATACAGGCTTTGCTTGGGTTTTTTAGAGGCAATGCGCCTCACGAACTTGAATTCGATGAGGCGCTTGAGTGATCAGAAGAGGTAGGTGGCGTAGACTTGAAAGGCAGAGAAATCCTTATCTCCAAACACTTCTTTGGCCGCCGTCTTCGGCTTTACCTGATTGTACGAGAGAGTGATGTAGGCGTTCTTTGTAAGGGTGAGGTCAGCGAAAATAGCGGCTTCATCTGCAAACTCTTTGCTGCTTACAGCAGTGCCGTAATAATTTCTTTTGTCCAGGTCGAAGTCGTAATACGCGGCGCCCAGGGTCACCTCGGGCGTTATAGGGAATGCTGCCTTCCACATGCCAACCACTTCGTTGCTGTTGTTTAGCAAGTAGTTGCCAGTGATGTCACCGATTACCCAAGCGCCGCGCTCCATGTAGCCTTTGGCCAGAGGGTCCCAGCTTTCTCGCTTTCCGTCGGTAGCGTCGTCGTCTCCAGAAAATGCCGCATAGCGGTAGGTGATCTGTGGTGTCGCGGGCAAAGCAGAGAATGTGTATGCAGCCTGGGCATACCAAGCGTTCCCTTTGAACTTGACGCCTTCACCGCTTCCACGTTGGACTGCATATTCAGCGTCGAGAGTCAGATCATCAATGCCTGGCAACTTCATTGACATAAGTCTGAAGTCGTAGACGTTCATTCCGTTCTTCGGAGCTGTGCGCTGGAAATTTGAGTCGGTATCGCTCACATGGATGTACGCCGCACCCAGCTTGCCGTAGGTGGAGTTGTAATCCATGTTGATGCCAGACAGCTTTTGATGACCCATGTGCTTATCGGTCGTAACGGTAAATGCTTCTGCTGAGAAAGCTGATTTGCCCGCATAACGAAGGATGATGGTGTCTTCAAACGCTCGACGCGGATCTCCCCAGTATGTTCCTTCGTCGAGCATCCCTAGATGCCCATCCGCGATGATGAAACCGTTGCCTATCACGTAGCTTTGACGGCCTGCGCTTATACTCAGATCTTTGTATTGGGCGCCTAAATAAAGATCTTCCCAGCTGGTCCTGCCATCTCCCCCACGCGTGTATCCGCCGGCATCGCCGTCGCCACTGGTGTGGGTTGTGATGAATGATAGGCCCGAGAAAAATTTCACGGAATCATTCAGGTCGTATTTAAGTTCAAGTTTTGGTTTTATGAATGTTTCGAACCAGTCTGCACGATCTCCGTGATTCTCTCCGCTACGGTAATCAATCTGGCCAAGACCAAAGTTAACTCCTTTTGTCGAGAGTGCCGCTCCGCCTACCAACACGCTGGTGCTGCCACTCAGGTCGCCGTAAGTAAAGTTGTATTCGGCTTTCGCTATTGGAAGTTGTGTTACTGCTATAGCGGTAAGTGTGACGCCACTAATGTTTTTGAAAAAATTTGGCCACAGCCTGTTGCTGTTCCCCATAACACTCTCCGAACTTTTTTTGGATGGGTAGCAATACCCTTTTTATGAGAAGTGCGAAGCGACCGTTGACGCTATTTTTTAAGCCCTAGCATCTGCGAATAGCAGTTTCGTCATTGGCGGTCGCACTAAATTACCTTACTGGAGAGATCTGGCATGAGACATACCCCTATTGGGGCAATTTGCTGGAAAAGCATCAGCTTGCGTCGGGCATTCGGGAAACCTTCAACGACAGCATTCAAGTAAGTTGATTGAAGACGGCTATTTCGATAACCATGGCATCTACATAGTAAAAATCTACAACGCCCTTATGCACAGGATCAGCCTGCTCGTGTTGAGCACCTCGCAGAGAGTGCCGTGGTTTGATCATCTGGGTGGTCTGTGCAACTTCCAAAGCGTGTATCTGGGAAACTTCGACCACATGGCGGTACCGCCCTTCAAGGTAGCGCGGTTGGTGAGGCCAGAGGAGAGTATTGACTTGGGTGGCTGGCGGGGCCGCTTGCTGGACGTACGAACGCCAGCACCTGCGGGCGTTCTCGCGTGCTTTCAGAACAAACGACGTAGTAGTTGTGCAGTAGTGCTGGCACGGAGATTGGTAAAGGGCAGACCCATCGTCCTTCGTCCAGGTCCCGGGCAGAGACCATTTCATCGCTCAGTCCGTAACTCGCTTACGGCGTCACCGATTTCGCTCATGGCGATTGCTGCACGCTTTTGCAACTGACGGCCACTTGGGGTGAGGACTAACTGCCGCCGATGTTTAGAGAAGAGCTCTACCCCCCAGACCGGACTGCAGGGCTTTGAGTTGTTGACTCACAGTGACACGTAGCTCTATCGGCACCAGAATCGGATCGTCAGCGCCCGCTCCATTGAGCAACATGTTTGGAGTTTCCCTCGTAAGGGGAAGGAAGTACCGTCGCGGCAAATCGGCTGCACAGTTGCAGTTCAGTATTGACTCCCAGCTTGGCATAAATATTTCTACGATGGACCTTGACGGTCTGTGCACTGATCTCCAGCAGGCGAGCAATTTCTTTGGTGCACTTGCCTTGTAACATCCATCGAGTGATTTCCCGCTCCCGCACGGTCAGCAGCTCCTCACCGAATCTGGCCAGACGTGTTTCGATGGAATGTGGCATAAGATGCGCGTCTTGCTTTACCGATCGCTGCTTCCAGAAGTTTTTCAGCAAACACTCGATCAGCGGATATACGCTGCTCAACGTTGCCAGTTCGTCTTCATGGGCAACACCGCCACGTCGGCCAATCGATAGCACCAGGGATTGGCGGGGCGCCACGGGCAACAAGATATCTATCTCGTCATGGAGGTGTAGATCCTCATAGTAGGTTCGGTAGTACGCAGAGTTTTTCAGCGAGCAAGTACTTGCATTGATTTGAATCACGCTACCCGTGCCGTCATATCGAAGCTTATCCAGCAGCGGGTCGTCTTTGTATGCCGATGCGAAGTAAATTTCGAAATACTGATAATGCCGATGTGCTGGGATGTCATGAGAAATGATTATCGGCAAATCGCTGCCATGGTCATACGCCTTGAGGATGAAAGTATCGTGTTCGATAAATTGTTTCATCGCATCGGAAAGCAATCCCGGAAGGCCATTCTCCAATTGTCTGTCAAACAGACTTGCAAGGACCATGTTCCAGTTCACAACTTCCTGGAGCGACAATATCTGATTGAGTGCCATGTTCAATACCGCTTGTTCGAGAACGATTGCAGGGAGAAATTAAGCAAAAAACGCGCCAGAGGAGCTGTGCACGAACCTTTGTGGACTGGACCGCCAGAGTTGCACCATCAGGCAGGGGCCCTTGCTCACCCTGGGCCCCGCGAATCTGCCTAAATCACTTCAGGGCGTGTTGAAGACAGTGGGAATGGCTGTCCCGAATGTTACTCCACGTATCGCAACTCTTTCTAAACAGTTGGAGAGTGTCCCGATTTTCCACACCCGGTCAGACTATCGTGAGCGGTCAGTAGAGGGGCTCTTCCGTTGCCGACTGGTAATGGGTTAACGACCTACCCCGATAGTTGTATGTACAGCCACCGGTCTACTTTCTATTTTTCTCTCAGTCCTGCCCCCAATGCCTGATCGTACTAGGTGTGGGGCGATTTAAAACATAATTACAAGGGCGCTATGGTTTCGCATGTAAGTAACTGCTCTTGTCTTTCCTGAAGATGGTAATTACAAAATTAGTTCGCTACTCATTCACACGTCATGGTGCCGTTAATTCCGATGTAAGAACGACCTCGGTCGGTCGAAAGTGTTCTTATGGCTATTCAAGCTAGCGCTTGGGAAATTTCCTACAAGTTGCCGGGATAAATCCTTCGCTTCCAATGAAATGGAATTGCCAGAATTTTCCCCTCAAGTCATTGGCAGAGTAACTGGCGAGATGTGCTCCCCTAGCGTCCTGGTTTTAGCAGAACAATCGTTTCAGCGTGGCGCGTTAGTTACGGCTCTCCAGCATCTGGGTGTCGACGATATTTTGCAGGCGGATGACAGCGAGCGGGCCCTGACGCAAGTATACCGGGCGGGAGGCGTTGACATTGTGCTTTGTGACCTGAGCGATACGACTGTCAACTGTCTGGACTTTCTGACTCAGGTCGCAGAGAACGGCATGGCTCATGCGGTTGTACTGTGCAGCGAGCTGAAGCCGGAATTGCGCCGTGCAGTCGAACAGATGACCTGTCTTTCGGGGTTGCAGATGCTCGGCGTCATGAGCAAGCCCACGCAGCTGTATAGGTTGCAGGAAATCCTCAGTCGCTATTCTCGCCGGCGGCCGGCACCGGACGTCGAGTCGGCGCCTCACTCCAGGCTCCCGAGCGAGGAGGACGTGCGGCGAGGCCTGGCCCAGGGAGAGTTCAGGGCCTGGTTCCAACCCAAGTTCGATTTGAAAACTTCCGCGGTGGCCGGGGCAGAGGCGCTGGTGCGTTGGCAGCACCCGGTCAGAGGCCTGTTGTTGCCCAGGGACTTTCTGGCGGCCGTGCTGGCCTATGACCTGATCGACGAAATGCTCAAGCAGCTGCTGGAGCAAGGGATGAGTTTGCTGAATGCCTTGCGCCGATCCGGTCTGGGCCTGGAGTTGGCGTTCAACCTTCACGCCTCGCAATTGGCCCGCAATGACCTGATCGAGCACATTGAGCAGCTGTTGAAGCGCCACGGTTTCCCAGGATGGACGTTGTTGTTCGAAGTGGCTGAAAACGGCTTGCTGGATGTTCCTCGCACGACACGGGAAAACCTCCAACGCTTGCGCATGATGGGGTGCGGCCTGTCGATCGATGATTTCGGCATGGGCTTTTCATCGTTGACGTTGCTCTGCCAACTGCCGTTCAACCAGCTCAAGCTCGACGGCCAGCTTGTCCGCTCCATCGAGGATCCGCGGACCCATGCGATGGTCACCAGCACCGTGGCACTGGCCCGCGCGCTGAACATGAGCCTGGTGATCGAAGGCGTCGGCAGCCAGGTTATCCGCGACGGACTGGTGGCGATGGGGTGTTCATTTGGCCAGGGCTTTTACCTGGCGCGTCCGATGGAAGCCCAGCGGTTCCTGCGGTGGTTGCAGGAGTCTGATTCACCCACTTGAAAGCGTCAGTCTCGGTTCCTCAAACAGCTCGATATAACTGCCTGATTACTGAGTGATCCGGGCAACATAAACCGGTGATTTGTTCCATACTTTTTAGATGCATGGCCCATTCCGTCACTGGTATTTTCCTGTGCGTATTGCAGTGAGGTTCAAATGCATAAAGCGTTGATTGTAGACGATCATCCCTTCATTCGGGCGGCGGTGAAAGTGTTGCTTGAGCGTGAGCAATTCGAAGTCGTTGCCGAGGCTGACAATGGTGCCGATGCCGTGCAAATGGCTCGCAAGTATCAGCCGGAACTGATTCTGCTGGACATCGCCATGCCCAGCCTCGACGGACTGGAAGTTATCAACCGGATAAGTGCGCTGAAACTGTCGAGCAAGATCCTGGTGTTGACCTCTCAGTCCGCAGCGTTCTATGCCATGCGCTGTATGAAGGCGGGCGCTGCCGGTTATATCTCGAAAACCGATGAATTGAGCGAGCTGAGCAAAGCGATCAAGGCTCTGATGGCCGGCTATACCTTTTTCCCCAACCTTGCAGGAAACTCTGTACGTCGCAGCGACATAGACTCCACCGAGCTGGAGATGATTCGCGGCCTGTCCGATCGAGAACTGGTCATCTTGCAGCAACTTGCCAGGGGCCTGAGCAACAAAGAAATCGGTGATGCCATGTTGTTGAGCAACAAGACCGTCAGCACTTATAAAACCCGCCTCATTGAAAAGCTCAATGTGAAGTCGGTGGTGTATCTGGCTGACTTTGCCAAGCGCAATAACCTGATCTAGATGAAAACTCTTCTGCGTTGCTTTGGACTGGCCGTCTGTCTGCTCGGTCAGTTGGGGAGTGTTTCGCCGGTACAGGCTGCGGTGCAAACCCTGAACCTCTTCGGTCGTTCGAATGGCGAACTGCCTTCGGTCGTTCTGGATGAGGCGGACTGGCGCTGGTTGCGCGATAAAGGATCACTGCGTCTGGGTGTATCGCTGCCGGACAGCGTGCCCTTCGGCATGATCACTGGAGGCCAGGACTACGAGGGCATCACGGCCGATTATGCCGCGCTGCTGGCCGGCATGTTGCACATCAAGATCGAAGTGCTTCGTTATGATTCCCGGGCCGAGGCGATGCGGGCGCTGAGGGACGGTGAGCTGGATCTGGTGGGTAACGTCAACAGTTTCGATGGGACAGATCCAGAGCTGGTGCTCACCAGTGCCTATGTGCAGGCCCCGTCGGTGCTGGTGACGCGCAGCGGCGCCGGCCAGGTGCTGGCGCCAGACCTGGCTGGCAACCGCCTTGCCATCGTTGATCAGGTTCAGCCGACGGACGCGGTCATCGCGAACTACCCCAAGGCTGCGCTACAGCTGCACTCATCGGCCCAGAGCGCGATCGGCGCCGTGGCATTCAATCAGGCAGATGCGTATCTGGGCGATGCCGTCAGTACCCATTATCTGGTCGGCAAATACTTCCTCAATGACGTCTACCTGACGACGTTGTCGAGTGTGTTCAGCACGCATTTCTCGTTCGCCCTGAATCAGCGCAACGGTCAGCTCCTGCAGATCATCAATGCAGCGCTGGAGGTGATCCCGATCAGCGATCGCATGACGATCCTGCATCGGTGGGGGGCAGGGGACCTCAACGTTGCCGGCCTTGATTCGCTCCAGTTCACCGCAGCCGAACAACGCTGGATGCAAAAGCACCCTCGGCTGACCGTGGCCGTCAACGACAGTCTCCCGCCGGTCTCCTTTTTTGATGGGCAGGGCGAATTCCGGGGCATCGGCGCCGAGGTGCTGGCCAAGGTCAGCCAGCGCACCGGTCTGAAATTCGATGTCCTGCGCAGCAGCTCGATGGAGAAACTGGTCGAGCAGGTCCGAGCCGGCAATGCGGATCTGATCGCGGCCTTCACCCCCAGCACGGTCCGTGAAGGCGAACTGCGGTTCACCCGGCCTTATCTGATCAGCCCGTTTGTCCTGATCACGCAGAACGAGGCGGGCAGCGCGCAATCCCTTGAGGGCATGGTTGGCAAGCGACTGGCGATGCGGCGCGGCAATGCGTTGCAGGAGTACATTCGTGAGACATTCCCAGGTATCCAATTGGTCGAGACAGCGACGTCGGCCGAGGCCTTGGCGTTGGTGGACAAAGGTGAGGCGGACGGTGCCCTCAATTCGCTGATCAACGGGCGCTACATGATTCTGCGTCAGTACCGCGACCGTCTGCGGGTGGCCGGTGTGGTCGGTCCGCTGTTGGCCCAGACGGGTTTCGCCACCGATCGTGGGGCGCTGGAACTGTATTCGATTCTGGACAAGGCCCTGCAAAGCATTCCTCCGGAGGAGCTGGATGAACTGACGAGCCGATGGCGCCACGACGTGGTGATCGATAACGACAGCTGGCTGCACCATCGCTCGGCGGTCATCCAGGGGTTCGTCATTTTCGCGCTGTTGCTGATTCTGGCGCTGTTCTGGATCGTTCATCTGCGCAAACTGGTGTCTATCCGTGAAAAGGCCGAACTGGCGCTCAACGATCAGATGGAATTCATGAGGGCCTTGATCGATGGAACGCCCCATCCGATTTATGTGCGCGACCGTGAAGGTCGACTGATCAGTTGCAACTCGGCCTACCTGGACGCGCTGGGCCTGCCGCGCGAAGCCGTGATGGGCAAGCGACTGATCGACAGCCCGGTGGTTGGGCATTCCGATGCTCAGACGTTCCAGGCCGAATACGTCAAGGTCATGGAGAGCGGCACGCGATGGATTCAGGATCGCACCTACACTCACAGCGATGGTGTGGTGCACACGGTGTATCACTGGATGCTGCCGTATCACACCAGTGAAGGCGTGGTGATGGGCATCATTGCCGGCTGGATCAACATCAGCGACCGCCAGCGTCTGATGGATCAACTGCAGAGCGCCAAGAAAAGCGCCGACGACGCCAACCGGGCGAAAACCACCTTTCTGGCGACCATGAGCCATGAAATCCGCACGCCGATGAATGCCGTGATCGGCATGCTCGAACTGGCAATGAAGAAGGCCGACCAAGGCGTGATGGACCGGTTCGCCATCGAAGTGGCCTCAGGCGCGGCCCGGGGGTTGCTGGATCTGATCGGCGACATTCTCGACATTGCCCGTATCGAATCCGGCCGCCTGTCCCTGACCCCGGAACGGGCCAGCCTGCGTGAGCTGGTCGAGTCGGTGGTGCGCATGTTCGAAGGGGGGGCGCGGCAGAAGGGGGTGCGGCTGTTGCTGGATTTCGACCTCAAGGCCTGTCGCGATGTCCTGATCGATCCCCTGCGTTTCAAACAGATTCTGTCCAACCTTCTGAGCAACGCGATCAAGTTCACCGACGAAGGCGAAGTGCGTTTGAGCGTTCAAACTGTACTCGGCGTGTGCGGCGAGCGTCTGGCGATTCATGTCCAGGTGAAGGATACCGGCATCGGCATTTCGGCCGAAGATCAGGCGCTGTTGTTCAACCCGTTCGGCCAGGCCCGCAATAATCATCAGTCGGCGCGGGGTGGTTCGGGGTTGGGGCTGGTCATCAGCCGTACCTTGTGTGAAATGATGGACGGGCACTTGCACCTGACCAGCGTGCCGGGCAAGGGCACACAGATCGATATCCGCCTCGATCTTCTGATCCTGCAACCTGTGCCCGCGGCCGAGTCGCCCGCAGCCGTGCTCACGGATCAGGCGAGTGTGTTGAACATTTTGGTGATCGACGATTACCCGGCTAACCGATTGCTGCTCTCTCAGCAATTGTCTTACCTCGGTCACAGCGTCAGCGACGCCGAGGACGGCGCCCATGGCCTGCGCGCCTGGCGCAACGGCCATTTCGATGTGGTGATCACTGACTGCAACATGCCGGTCATGAACGGTTATGAATTGACACGGGCCATCCGTGACGAAGAAAAGTCCTCGGGGGCCGAGCCTTGCTTGATCCTCGGTCTGACCGCCAATGCTCAGCCAGAGGAAAAAGACCGCTGTCTGGCAGAGGGGATGGACGACTGCCTCTTCAAACCGATCAGCCTGGGTGACCTGAGTGCCCGGCTTGCCTCGGTGCAGTCCGGGGCGGAGCCATCTACGGATAGCGCCCCGAGCCCTGTTGTCGAGGGCGACATCAATCTGAGCAGCCTGCAGCAACTGACCTATGGCGATCACAACGCGATCAGGAAATTGCTGGGGGATCTGGCCAGCAGTAATGAAGAGGATATGTTGCGGCTCATCAAGCTGTTCGGCGAGCATGACTTGTCGGGGCTTTCCAGTCTGGCCCATCGGGTCAAGGGCGGGGCGCGGCTCATCAAGGCAGGCAGCCTGATCCAGTGTTGCGAGCAGTTGGAAGCCGTCTGCATGGGGGCTGACGCTGCCGCTCTGACAGAAGCGGTGGATGCGTTGCAACAAGCGATGGAGCAATTGGCGTATACGCTGGAGCAACGTATCGGTGAACCGGCACTCTAGACTTTTTTACCAACCAGGCCGTTATCGATGCCGGATAGGGGAGAGTTGGCATGTTTGCGGGGGCACCTGATAGTGAGTCATGTGCTACACACGGCTGAAAATGATGTTGTTTTCCTTGGCGATCAATTGCGCTCGCTCCACTTTCAATTTCAGGGCGTTCGCCGCAGCCCGCAGGGAGTGTTCGGATTCAGCCAGTTCCCGCAGGGCGGGTGCGAGTTTCGCGCGTTCGGCCCGCTGCGCTTTTTGATGTCCCGTGACAGGCCCGTCGGAAAAGAGAGCTCTGTGGCCTGACGGGATATTCTGGATAGTTTTTCCGGCGGCAAGAAACGCCTCTTTGGATTTTTCCAGGTCAGAAATAATGGCTGCGCGTGGGTCGGGCATGGGGTCGCCAATCACTGCATATCTCCTATCGCTTGTTAAGTTGTTTCAATAACTGTTCGATCTGTAGCGTCAGATTTTGTCGGGTAGCGATACCCCTTGCGCAATCTTCGCCTTGCCAGGATTTACTGTGCACGATCAATAGTTGAAGATTTTCTTCGTGTCGCCTGAGCAGGATTCGTAGTTGTCTTCGATCTTTAGTCATGTCCGAGCCGGTCTGGATAAATTGGCCGATGTCCTGAGTCAATTGATGCGCAAACGTTAATGAAGGCCGCAACGCACTGTCTGTAGGAAATTTCGCAAAGATCCATCGCTCCTGCGGTGATAAGCGGCAGCAACAGCGCCCCTGATTTCCGCTCGGAAATTTCCTACATTCACAAGGAAGTTTCCTAGAGATACCTGCTGATCAAGCCCGGACAATTGGCTCATTCCTTTCAGAGTGAGCTGCTTCCATGTCCATGCTCCCGCTACGCATTCTGGTTCTTGGCGACATGGCCGCCCATTCTTTGAGGGTGGCCAACGTGCTACGGCAATCCGGCTGCCAGGAAGTCTTCGTGGCCGCGGATGACGGGCAGGCACTCGCGAGTCTCGAACAGATCGGCCCGGTGGATGTAACGCTTTGCGTCATGCGCAAGGAGGGCGGGGGCATCCAGGACCTTTTGCAGACCCTGGGCCGATCCGGCTTGGCAGGGTCGATCATCATCAGCAGTGCGCTGTCAGCTGATGCGCGCAGTGTGCTGGCGCAACTGATTTCGCTTTTGGGCATGGCGTTGCTGGGCGATGTCAGCAAGCCTTTGCAACCCGGGGCATTACAGCTATTGCTGGCCAAACACTTGAACGAGCCCATCAACGAATCGGGTGTGCTGCCTGTCGTACCGGCCACTGAAGAAGAGGTTCGTCGGGCGCTCGCCGGCCATCAGTTGCACACCTACTTTCAGCCCAAGTTCAATCTGCAGACGGGGGATGTATGCAGTATCGAAGCGCTGGCGCGATGGCACCATCCCTTTAAAGGTGTCTTGCCGCCCTCGGTGTTCATGCCGGTTATCGAGCGTTGTGGATTGATGGATGAGTTGCTGTTCCTTCAACTGGAACACGGGCTGAGACTCCAGCGCCAGGCACTCAATCAAGGGTTTGCTCTGAATGTCGCGTTCAATCTGCATGCGGGGCAACTGGTCAACCCGGACCTCACGGGCCGGATCCAGGCCATATTGGCGGCTCATGATCTACCCGGTTCCGGGCTTACCTTCGAGCTGACCGAAACGGGGTTGCTCGAAGCACCGGCGATCAGCCTGGAAAGCCTGGTGCGCCTGCGAATGATGGGCTGCAGTCTGTCTATCGATGATTTCGGCGCGGGTTTTTCATCGCTGCAGCGGCTGTGTCAGTTGCCGTTCAACGAAATCAAACTCGATGGCGAGTTCGTGCGTGGTCTCAAGCACGAGCCACGCCGTCGCGCAGTCATCAGCAGCACTCTGGCACTCGGCGAAGCGCTGGGCATGTCGGTGGTGGTCGAAGGGATTGAAACCGAAGAACAACGCACAGTGCTGTTGGAACTTGGCTGTACGCAAGGGCAGGGTTACTTGTGCGCGCGACCGATGTCGGCGGCAAGTTTATTGAACTGGCTGGACCTTCAACGAGGGATGACGGCCAGTTATTGAGCGGACCTCTCAAGTGCGCGACTTATTGGTTGTCAGTCATGCATGAACTTATTTAAAAATCGCATAACGCCAAAAACATTTATTACATGTTCTTTGGCGTTTTTTGTTTGGGCGTGTTGATGCACCTCACTGAAGTTAGTTAGGAAATTTCCTACAAACGGCAGGAAATTTCCTAACTTAATCCGCGGAGGCCGTCGAGAAAATACGCTCACTTGATTCCATTGTGATGCCTTTTCGCTACGTGAAGCGAAGTTCGAGTCTTGTCGATTACTGACGGGATTCGATGCTTGCCAGCAAGGTCCTGGATCCGCAATCGAATTGAAGGCGAAAGTCATCACGCCATGGATGACGCGTGTTTCGGAGGTTGGCTCTCGCCAAATTAACAAATGAACAAAATTTACTCTGTGGTTTGGAACGCTTCGATAGGTTGCTGGGCGGTGGTTTCTGAGTTGGTTTCGGCCAAAGGAAAGAGATCGGGGGCCAGTTGCGCTCTTGGCGTGGGCATTTCGTCGGGGGATTCAGCCTGTTGGTCTTCCCTCGGGGGCGGATTTTTGCTGAAAAGTTTAGTGGCGGCGTTAGTCTTAGTGCTGCCGTTAACGGGACATGCCTCATACTCACCTCCAAGTGGCGGAGCAGGCTGCACCGGCGGTACCGTTAACTTTACGGGTGTAGACGGTTCCACCCAAACTCGAATTTTTGGGGATGGGAGTGGAAATACTTCGATACTTTTAGGCTGTGACAACAAAGCAACTGGCTTCTCCGGCGCAACCTTGGTCGGCGCAGGTTTGGTCGCGAATGGAAATTACGCCACCGCGGTTGGCTATCTGAGTGTGGCAGGAATACAGGCTACCGCTCTGGGCACGCAAGTCACCGCAGCCGACTACAGCATCGCCATTGGCGCCTTGAGTAAATCTTCCGCAGCTGGAGCTATTGCAATCGGCGGGTACCCTGCTGCGGGTGTTGCGAACGCTGTGGGCGCGCAAGCGGCTGCGACGAATGCAATTGCAGTCGGCAGCGCATCATCTGTCGTTGCGGGTGCTACTTCAGGCATAGCCATTGGCCGTGGCGCCATTGTCAATGGTGCTTTCGGTATTGCGCAGGGTGACGGGACTACCAGTGGCGCAACCGGCCAGAACGTCGCGATCGGTTCGTCCGGCACCATTGCTAATTCCAGCACGGCTGCCGGCGGTGCAGTGGCCATCGGACGCGGACAGAAAGCCACGGGCAACGGCGCGGTTGCGATCGGTGATCCGAACGTATCGAACGGTACCGGCGCGGTGACGATGGGGGCGGACAATACGGCGGCAGGCAATCTGGCCGGTACGATCGCGGCCAATGGCGCGGTTGCCATCGGCAATGCCAATAGCGCGATCGGTCAAGGTTCGGTGGCACTGGGTAATGCCAGCAATGCGGCTGCAGCAGGCGCCGTGGCGCTGGGCGATACCGCAGTGGCTAACAATACCAACGATGTGGCGATAGGTTCGAAGTCAACTACAGCTGCTCCGCATACCGGCACGACTGCGCAATTCGGTGGTACTGCAGCGGGCGTGCAAGCAGCTGCTTCGACCAATGGTGTGGTGTCGGTAGGTGCTGCAGGTACTGAGCGCCAGATCCAGAACGTTGCGGCAGGCGTGATTTCTGCCACCAGCACCGACGCAATTAACGGCTCTCAGCTGAATTCGGTCGTCACCGGCGTCAACAACCTGGGCACAACAACAGCCAGCACGTTGGGCGGCGGCGCGACCTACAGTTCGGCGACTGGCAATATCACCGGCTTCAGCCAGCCGATCAATAGTGTCAGCGCTACCGGTGCAGTGACTGGGCCTACAGGGCAGACGACAGTTGCGGCTGCCTTGACAGCGCTCAACACCAATGTGAATAACACGGCCAATATCGCCGTCAAATACGATGCCGCCGGCGGCACCAAGATCACTTTGGGGGCGACTGGCGGCGCCGGTGCAGGTGCTCCGGTAACGATCACCAACCTGGCACCGGCGACGTTGAATGCCACTAGTACGGATGCGGTGAACGGGTCGCAGCTGTTTGCCACCAACACTACCGTTAATAACATCAACAACGGTGCAGGTATCAAATACTTCCACACCAACTCGACCTTGGCCGACAGCACCGCCACCGGTACCGACAGCGTCGCAGTGGGACCTACCGCCAACGCCACTGCTACTAACGCTGTAGCCCTGGGCAATGGCGCTACGGCAGGATCGGCTAACTCTGTGGCCCTGGGCAGCGGCGCTTCCGCCACTGGCACGACGTTGGGCAATGCAGCTTACGGCGTCGGTGGCGCCGCGACAGGTGGTGAAGTGAACATCGCCAATGGCGCTGATGGCCGGCGCATTACTGGCCTTGCCGCCGGCTCCAGCGCAACGGATGCGGTGAACGTCAGCCAACTGAACAAAGCAGGCCAAGACACGGCGACCACCTTGGGCGGTGGTGCAGCGCTTGATACGACCACCGGCGTATGGACAGCACCCAGCTACTCCACCAACAGCATCAGCACAACCGGTGCCAACACCGGCCCATTGGTCAGCAACGACGTTGGCGCAGCACTGAGCAACCTCAACACCAGCGTGACCAACACCGCAGCGGTTGCGGTGAAATACGACGATGCTTCCACCAAAACCCAGGTGACCTTCAACCCTGCGGGTACGGCGGTGAAGTTGACCAATGTCGCGGTCGGTGTGTTGAACGCCACCAGCACCGATGTGGTGAATGGCAGCCAGTTGTTTGCGACCAGCCAGAACACGGCAACGGCCCTGGGTGGCGGCGCGGCGGTCAACGCGACAACCGGTGCGTGGACGGCACCGAGTTATTCGACCAACAGCATCAGCGTGACTGGCAGCAACACCGGCCCGCTGGTCAGCAGCGACGTTGGCGCGGCACTGAGCAACCTCAACACCAGCGTGACCAACACCGCGGCCGTGGCGGTGAAATACGACGATGCCACGACTAAAGATCAGGTGACCTTCAACCCGGCGGGTGCGGCGGTGAAGTTGATCAATGTCGCGGCCGGAACCTTGAACGCCACCAGCACCGACGCGGTGAACGGTTCGCAGTTGTTCGCGACCAACCAGACCGTCGATAACATTGTGAATAACGGCACCGGGATCAAGTACTTCCACAGCAACTCGGTGCTCGCCGACAGCAGTGCAACCGGCTTGGACAGCGTGGCCATTGGCCCGGCAGCGAGTTCGACCATTGCCAACGGCGTGGCGCTGGGTTCCAACTCGTCCGCCACGGGCGCGACGTTGGCCAATGCGGCTTATGGTGTCGGCGGGGCGGCGACCGGGGGCGAGGTCAACATTGGCAATGGTGCTGATGGCCGTCGCATTACCGGTCTGGCGGCGGGCAGTTCGGCGACGGATGCCGTCAATGTCAGCCAACTGAACAAAGCAGGTCAGGACACCGCGACCGCTCTGGGCGGCGGGGCCGCACTTGATACGACCACCGGCGTATGGACAGCACCCAGCTACTCCACCAACAGCATCAGCGCGAATGGTTCCAATATCGGCCCATTGGTGAGCGGTGACGTCGGCACGGCACTGACCAATCTCAATACCAGCGTGACCAATACCGCTGCTGTGGCGGTGAAATACGACGATGCCGCGACTAAAGATCAGGTGACCTTCAACCCGGCGGGAACCGCGGTGAAGTTGACCAATGTCGCTGCCGGTGCCTTGAACGCTACCAGCACCGACGCGGTGAATGGCTCGCAGCTGTTCGCAACCAACCAGACCGTCGACAACCTCGTCAACAACGGCGCCGGCATCAAATATTTCCACAGCAACTCGATCCTTGCCGACAGCAACGCGACCGGTCAGGACAGCGTGGCCATCGGCCCGCTCGCGAGCTCGACGGTGGCCAACGGTGTGGCGCTGGGCTCCAACTCGTCCGCCACCGGCACGACGTTGGCCAATGCAGCTTACGGTGTGGGTGGTGCAGCAACCGGTGGCGAAGTGAACATCGCCAACGGCGCCGATGGACGGCGTATCACCGGTCTGGCGGCGGGCAGCTCGGCGACGGATGCCGTCAATGTCAGCCAATTGAACAAAGCAGGTCAGGACACCGCGACCGCCCTGGGTGGCGGGGCCGCACTTGATACGACCACTGGCGTATGGACAGCCCCCAGCTACTCCACCAACAGCATCAGCACAACCGGTGCCAACACCGGCCCATTGGTCAGCAGCGACGTTGGTGCGGCACTGAGCAATCTCAACACCAGCGTGACCAATACCGCAGCGGTGGCGGTGAAATACGATGATGCCGCGACTAAAGATCAGGTGACCTTCAACCCGGCGGGCACAGCGGTGAAGTTGACCAACGTTGCGGCCGGTGCCTTGAACGCCACCAGCACCGATGCAGTGAACGGCTCACAGCTATTCGCAACCAACCAAACCGTCGACAACATCGTCAACAACGGCACCGGGATCAAGTACTTCCACAGCAATTCGGTGCTCGCCGACAGCAGTGCAACGGGTCAGGACAGCGTGGCCATCGGCCCGCTCGCGAGCGCGACGGTGGCCAACGGTGTGGCGCTGGGCTCCAACTCGTCGGCCACGGGCACGACACTGGCCAACGCGGCTTACGGTGTGGGTGGTGCAGCAACCGGTGGCGAAGTGAACATCGCCAATGGCGCTGATGGCCGGCGCATTACTGGCCTTGCCGCCGGTTTCAGCGCAACGGATGCCGTCAACGTGAGCCAACTGAATAAAACCGGTCAGGACACGGCGACCGCCCTGGGCGGCGGCGCGACGCTTGATGCGACCACCGGGACATGGACGGCGCCCAGCTATTCCATCAACAACATCAGCGCAATCGGCAGCAACACTGGGCCTTTGGTCAGCAATAACGTTGGCGCAGCGTTGACCAATCTGAATACCAGCGTGACCAACACCGCTGCCGTGGCGGTGAAATACGACGATGCGTCCACCAAAACACAGGTGACCTTCAACCCGGCGGGAACCGCGGTGAAGTTGACCAATGTTGCGGCCGGTGCCTTGAACGCTACCAGCACCGACGCGGTGAATGGCTCGCAGCTGTTCGCAACCAACCAGACCGTCGACAACCTCGTCAACAACGGCGCGGGCATCAAGTATTTCCACAGCAACTCGATCCTTGCCGATAGCAGCGCAACCGGTCAGGACAGCGTGGCGATGGGTCCGACGGCCGTTTCCGGAGGTGCCAACAGCGTTGCGTTGGGCAATGGCGCCACCGCCAGCTTCGACAACAGCGTTGCCTTGGGCTCCGGCTCTTCTGCCGCGGGCGCGACGTTGGCCAATGCGGCTTATGGTATCGGCGGGGCGGCGACTGGGGGTGAAGTGAATATCGCCAACGGCGCCGATGGACGGCGTATTACCGGTTTGGCGGCGGGCAGTTCGGCGACCGATGCGGTTAACGTCAGTCAACTGAATAAGGTGGGGCAGGACACGGCAACGGCCCTGGGCGGCGGTGCGGCGCTTGATGCGAACACCGGAGCATGGACGGCGCCCAGTTACTCCACCAACAGCATCAACGCGGTCGGTACCAACACCGGTCCGCTGGTCAGCACAAACGTTGGCGCGGCACTGAGCAACCTCAACACCAGCGTGACCAACACCGCCGCTGTGGCAGTGAAATACGACGATGCCGCGACTAAAAATCAGGTGACCTTCAACCCGGCAGGGGCCGCGGTGAAGTTGACCAACATCGCTGTCGGTGCCTTGAACGCTACCAGCACCGATGCAGTTAACGGTTCGCAGCTGTTCGCAACCAACCAGACCGTCGACAACCTCGTCAATAACGGCACCGGCATCAAGTACTTCCACAGCAACTCGGTACTGGCCGACTCGCAAGCCACAGGTCTGGACAGCGTTGCCATCGGGCCACAGTCCATTGCCGCAGGCGCCCATTCGCTCGCCGTCGGTTCGGGTGCCAACGTGGTGGCTGATGGCGGTCTCGCGCTGGGGCATCTGAGCCAGGCTCAGGTGGCGGGTGGTATCGCACTGGGTGAAGGTTCGGTTGCCGACCGTGTCCTGGCACCGACGACGGGTTCGATTGCCGCCGGCGGCGGGACGGTCATCTATGACACCTCGGACGCCACCTTGCTTGGCTCGGTTTCGGTGGGCAAGGCCGGCAGCTACCGGCAGATCACCAACGTGGCGGATGCCACCCAGGATCACGACGCCGTGACCCTGCGTCAACTGACCGGAGCGATGGGCTCCCTGAGTTCGACCGGCACGCAGTATTTCCACGCCAACTCGACGAATACAACGGACTCGCTTGCCAGCGGTACGGAGTCGATCGCTGTCGGCCCGGGCACCGTGGTCAACGGTGACAACGGCATCGGTATCGGCAATCAGGCCAGTGTCGGCCAGGCCGCCGCCGGTGGCATTGCCATCGGTCGCAATACCCAGGTGTTGCTGGCGTCCGGCATCGCCCTGGGCAGCGCGGCCCAGGCAGCGGCGGAACAGTCGGTTGCGTTGGGCGCCGGGGCCAATGCCAGCCACGCCATGAGCGTGGCACTGGGTTCGAGCTCGGTGACTACCGTCGGCGCCGAGACGAATTACAGCGCCTATCGATTGGCAGCACCCCAAACGTCAGTGGGTGAAATCGGCATCGGCACGGCACTGGGCAGTCGCAAACTCACCGGGCTGGCGGCTGGCTCGCAAGACAACGACGCGGTCAACGTGGCTCAACTGAAGCTGGTCGGCGATCAAGTGGATCAAAACACCACGGACATCACCCACCTGGGCGGTCGGATCGGCGGGCTTGAAACCCTGATCGGCGCGGGAGGCGGCATCAAGTATCTGCATGTCAACTCGACCAAGGCCGACTCCGCTGCCACCGGTACCGACGCAATGGCGTTGGGTGCCCAGGCCCAGGCGTCGGGCAATGGCTCGGTGGCGATGGGCAGCGGCGCAACGGCTGCCGCCGACGGCAGTGTTGCCGTGGGCAGTGGCTCGAGCGATGACGGACGCGGTGCAGAAACCTACAGCGGCAAGTATTCGGGGGCGAATAACGCAACCTCGGGCACGGTGTCGGTGGGCAACGCCACCACCGGTGAAACCCGAACGGTCAGCAACGTTGCCGACGGCAAGAACGCCAATGATGCGGTCAATGTGCGCCAACTCGACGGTGCGGTGGTTGAAGCCAAGCAATACACGGACACCTCGATTGCCAATCTGGAGGCGAATGCGGGTCAGCAGGATGGTCGCATTACCGCCGTCGCAGACGATGTCTCCAACATCAAGAACGGCACCGACGGCATGTTCCAGGTGAACAACCGCAGCGCGGCGGCCAAACCGAAAGCCACGGGTGTCGACTCGATCGCCGGAGGTGCAGGGGCTGTAGCGTCGGGCAACAACAGCGCGGCGGTCGGCACAAGGTCTCAGGCCACCGGGGAAAACTCGGTTGCTCTGGGTAACGGGGCCAAGGCTTCGGCCAGGAATGCTACGGCACTGGGTGCCAACTCGGTGGCTGATCGTGAGAACAGTGTCTCGGTGGGCAGTGCTGGCAACGAGCGGCAGATCACCAACCTCGCGGCGGGTACCCACGGCACGGATGCGGTGAACCTCGACCAGTTGACCCGAAGCGTGGCGGACATCACCAGCAGTGCCAATGCCTACACCGACCAGCGCTATATGGAGCTGAAAAACGACCTCAAGCAGCAAGACGAAATTCTCAGTGCGGGGATTGCCGGTGCGATGGCCATGGCCAGTCTGCCGCAGTCGTATTCGCCAGGTTCCAGCATGACGACGGCGGCTGCGAGCACCTATCGCGGTCAAGCGTCGCTTGCCTTCGGTGTGTCGCATATGTCCAGCAATGGCCGGTGGGTGACCAAATTGCAGGGCAGCACCGACACCCAGCGCAAAGTGGGGCTGGCGGTGGGTATCGGTTATCAGTGGTGACCCGTTGATGGGTCTTGTGCAGGTCTCAATCCAATTTTTTCAGGCAGAAAACCATGAACATGAAATCCATTTCCGTCGCTCTCCTGATCACGCTGGTGGCGCTGGCCGGTTACGACATATTTCTGAAAGACAGACCGACGGATAACCCGCGTATCTGGCTGCGCATCCCTGCGTTACCCGTGATTCAGGATGCGATTTTCCAGCTGTCGCCCAGGTTCGACGAGCCGCGTAAAACACTGATGATGGAACAGCTTTGCGCGTTGGCGCGAGGCGAAGTGAAACAGGAACAGGTCAACGCCTCTCTCAAGCAGCAGGGGATCGACGCGCAGACTTTGCCTTCACAGGGCAGTCCGTACTCGTTGTTGGTCAATGGTGATCAGCCTGGGCAAGCTTCGGCCTGTGCGGCGTATCTGGCGACGACGGTACTGTCGACTGTCAATGTGGCCGAGTTCATGCGCCCCGTCACCGTACCCGCCGCCAACGGCCAGCCAGAGAAATCGTCGTTGCAGATTGATAACGCTTTGCTGACGTCGGCGCTGTCGGTCAAGTTGGCCGTGGCGCGTGCCAACGCCGATGTATTCGCCTTGATCGCCGTCGAGTTACAGCGCAGTCCAGGTCTGACGATACCGCAATACCGTGAACAGGCCGGGCAGTTGTTTACCCGTCTGGCCCCGACTTACCTGAAGCGCATCAAGGAACAACTGCCACCCGCGAACACGCAGTACAAGCTGCTGCAAATGGACGACAACCGCTTCCTCTTCAGCAGTTCCGTCGGCAGCGTATTCGAGTTCGGCCGCAACGGTCTGGTCCTGAGCCAGGGCGGTATCGTCTGGTATGGCAAGGGCCGGTTGATGGGGCAGGAATACCCGCTGCAGGTGGAGTGTTTTTCGGCGGCCGTCAAAGGGTTGCTGACATCGCCTGCACCGCAACTGACCACCTCGATCCAGTGAAGCCATGCCGCTGAATATCGACCGGATCCGCACCGGTCGCTGAGGCATTGCCGCCGCTCCCCGCTCTGGCGACCGCCGGCGGGGAGCGCGGCCTTCAGGGTTTTAGCTTCAGCCGCGCCGCCAGCACCACGCCCAGCAGCGCGGCAGCCAGCACCAGCGCCGCCGGGGCGGACCAACCGGCGTAGGCGACGGCGGCACTCAGGGCGATGGGCGCGAGCACCTGGCCCAGGTAGTTGCCTTGCATCACCAGGCCCAGGCACAGCGGGATCAGCGCGGGCTGCGGCGAAGTCAGCGAGGTGCTGGCGAGGATAGTGGCAGGGAGCATGCCGGCCACCGCGCAAAAGAAGAAGCACAGAGGGATCACCAGGTCGGTCGGAGTGACCGAGAGGAAGATGCCCATCCCGGAAAGCCCCATGACGATACTGGTGCCGCCGAGCAGGACTTGCGGGCGGACGCCGCGCGACAGCAGCAGGCCGGCGCCGATGTTGCCGATGATATTGACCGCCACCACCGCGGCGCTGACCAGCCCGGCGCTGGTGATCGACAGCCCGACACGCTGCATGAGGAACACCGGCAGGAAGGCCATCACCGCAAAGAACTGCAGGTTGTAGGCGGTGAACATCAGCGCCATCAACAGCGGCTGGCGGGCCCGCAGCACGCTGCTCAGGGAGTGGCGCAAGCCGGATTGCGTTTGCTGGCGCAGCGTCAGCGGATCCCTGGGGGTGGTCAGCGGCAACAGCAGGGCCGCCAGCAGGGTCAGGGCCGCGCCCGCGATCCAGCTCTGTTGCCAGCCCCCCAGCAATGGGCCGATAAGCATCGAGGTGCCGATACCGAACGCCATGAAGGTGCTCCAGATGCCGAACACCAGATTGCGTTTGTGCGCCGGGACCAGGCGATTGAGCACCGCCGGCGCCGCGACCACCACCATGACGAAGCCCAAGCCTTCGACAAAGCGTGTGGCCAGCAGCCCGTGGAAGTCATGCAGGCTGGCACCCAATGCACTGGCGGCGCACATGATCAGCAGGCCCAGCGCCAGCAGATAACGATCGCCCCAGCGCTGGACGAGGATGCCAGCGGCGATGCCACCGAACACCCCGACCAAGGGGAAGGCCGACATGATCCAGCTCAGGGACTCCAGGGAGCGACCGAATTCTTGCTGCAACTCGGGCAGGGCGATGGTGGCCTTGCCGATATGCAGCGCCGCGGCAATCCCGGCGAACAGCACATTGAACACGGCGGGCCAATACCCGGTATCGGCAACGGCGTAGCTGAGGCTGTCTGGCTTGGTTGAGGTCATGGGCTTCTCCGAAAGCAGGCGCGCGAGGATGGCCGGGGGGCGGCGCGCCAATGGGTCGGAGCCGACTGTAAAAGTTAAAGTTGACTTCAAGTCAATCGACAAAAACGGGATGTTGCGTTCTACCCATGAAGTCATTCGGCGGCCGATCCCGCTGGGCGCAATGCCCAGACGGGACGGCGCCGGAAACGGACAGCTGATAGTGCCGGCGCCCGGGCGGGCGCCGCGGGTAAGGCGTCAGGTCTCAGGTGAACTGGGTGTTTTCCGGCAGCAGGGCGCCGCCATCGACGATCAGGGTCTGCCCGGTGATATAGCCGGCCTGTTCGGACGCGAGAAACAGCATGGCGTGGGCGATGTCCTGCGGGCTGCCCAGGCGCTTGAGCGGGATGCCGGCGGCCAGGGCCGGGGAGTCGCCGAGGTTGGCCATGGCTTGGGTGGCGATCAGGCCGGGTTCGACGCCATTGACGGTGACTCGGTGTTCGGCCAGCTCCAGGGCCGCCGCGCGGATGAAGCCGTTGACCCCGGCCTTTGACGCGGCGTAGTGGGACAGCCCGGGAATCGCCGTGCGCGGCCCGGTCACCGAGGAGGTGATGACGATGCGCGGATGCTCGGCCTGACACAACGCCGGCAGCGCCGCCTGGGTCAGCCAGAAACAGCTCTTGAGGTTCACCGCCAGGGTCGACTCGAGGATTTCGTCCCTCAGGTCACGGAGGTTTTCCATCGGAAACACCGCGGCGTTGTGGATCAACAGGTCCAGCCCGCCAAAGGCCCTGAGGGTGGCGGCTACCGCCTGGTTGGCCGCGGCCCGGGTGCTCAGGTCCACTGTCAGCAGTTCGGCGCTGCCGCCGGCTTCGCGGATCAGGCGCAGGGTTTCGGCGCCCGAGGCCTCGCTGCGAGTGGCGAGCAGCACCTTGGCGCCCTGGGCGGCGAAGATTTGCGCGATGGCGCGGCCAATGCCCTGGCCGGAGCCGGTGACCAGGGCGATACGGCCGGTGAGGTCGAGGATCATGAATTTTCTCCTTGAGTGACGGTGCCCAGGCATTCGTCCAGCAGGCGGTTGTGCAGGTCGACGTCGTCGGTGGTGGCGGCTGGGCACATTAGCGCCATGTTGTGGAACGGGGTCAGCAACACCCCGCGGTTGAGCAGGTAGAGATGCAGGTAGGCCTCGATCAGGCCATGACGGGCGTGGTGGGCTTCGCCGCCGTTGCGCGGCGCGTGGTCCATGAACAGGTATTCGACCCGGGCGCCGATCCGCGTCACGTGCCAGGGCAGGCGATGCTTGGCGATCAGCGCCTGGACCCCGGCCCGCAGGCGTTCGGCCAGGGCGATCATGTGGGCGTAGTTGGCCGCGCTCATGACCTCGCTGAAGGTGGCGCGCATGGCTGCCATCTGCAGGGCGTTGCCGGCCAGGGTACCGCCGAAGCCGAAGTGGTTGATTGCCTGGCCGGGCTGGAAGTGCGGTAGCACCTGCCAGATGCGCTCGGCCATGGCCTGACTGGCGCCCCAGACCGCGGTGGGGATGCCGCCGGCGATGCATTTGCCGAGCACGAAAAAGTCCGGCTGCAGGCCGTGTTCGCCGCTGTAGCCGGCCGGGCCGCAGGAAATGGTGTGGGTTTCGTCGATGATCAGCGGCACATCGAAACGCCGGGTCAGCTCGCGCAAACCATCGTGGAAGCCGGGGGCGGGCGGGACCATGCCGACGTTGGTCATGAAGGGTTCGGTCAGCACCGCGGCCACGTCGCCATGGGCCAGGGCCGCCTCCAGCGCCGGCAGGTCGTTGAACTCCACCAGCCGGGTGGTGGCGTCGTGCCGCAGGCCATTGGCGTGCACGCCTTCGCGAGGAATCATCTGGCCGTCGGCGTCGAACTCGACCTGGGACTCGTCGACGCTGCCGTGGTAGTTGCAGTTGAACACCAGCACTTTTTCCCGACCGGTGATCATCCGGCACAGGCGCAGCACAAAGCGGTTGGCGTCGGTGGCGGAGGTGGTGACCTGCCAGAACGGCAGGCCGAAGCGCCGCACCAGCTCCTGGCCGACCCACAGGCTGTCGGCTGTCGGCAGCATCAGGGTCGAGCCGTGCCGGGCCTGATGGGCGATGGCCTCGGCCACGGCGGGCTGGCCATGGCCGAACATGGCGCCGGTGTCGCCCAGGGCGAAGTCGACGTAGCGGTTGCCGTCGCAGTCGGTCAGCGTCGCGCCCTGGGCGTCGGCCACCAGGATCGGGTACAGCCCCGGCCATTGCTGCATCCAGTGCAGCGGCGCGCCGTACAGCCAGTGCTTGAGGTTTTCCCGATAAAAGCCGGCGGAGCGCGGGTGGCGTTCGGCGAACAGTTGCAGCTCGGATTGGTAACAACGGGCGACGCGGTCGAGGTTGAGGCCGAGGGTCATGATCGGAGTCCTGTGGGATTTAGAGGAGGGGCTAGAGCGAAGGCGGTGTCTGGGTAGCCGCTGCCGAGCAATAGCGAGGCTGCGATCGGCAACGCAGTTGCCGCGAAACCTGAGCTTGCGGTGTGTCAGGCGGAACGTGCCGCCCGGATCGCGACCGCTGCGTCGGAGTGCCGCCCAGATCGGACGCAGCCTCGCTGTCGCTCGGCAGCGGCTACAGGTCTGCATCAGATGTACGCGGTGCGGTTCAGCACATGGGCGAGGGCGCCTACCGGGAAGTTGCTGGGGGTGGCGAAGTCCGTGCCCTGGTAGCCGAAGATCTTGCCGTCGGTCCTGCCCGCTTGCAGGTCGATCAACACCAGGCCCAGGGTCGGCACGATCTTTTCGCGCCAGACGAACAGGTACAGCTGTTCGGCAATCTTGTAGTAATGGCAGCGGTCGGTGTCCGCCAGGCCCTGCTCGACGCCCTTGAGGCACTGCCAGCTGTAGAAATTGCGGTTCAGGTAGAGGTGCTCGTAGGCCTCGGTGGCGCTGTAGATGTACTGGTTGCGCAGGCCGACCAGTTCCTCGGTCAGCGCGTGTTGCGGGCTGCTGGCGCTGTGCGGCGCGTCGATGCTGCCGTGGATGAACTGGGCCTGGACGCTGGTCAGCTCGCGGCCGGACAGGGCGCGGCTGAACAGGTCGACCCGGGTCTCGGCCTGGCTCGGCATCTGCCCGATCACCGCGGTGAAGATGTTCCGGCCCAGGTCGAGGATCAGGCTCACCGAGTGGACCTGGCCGTTCTCCGATTTGAGAAAGTCCACCAGGTAAATGCCGGAACGTATTGAAGTGGCTCGATAAACAGCCTCACCGCGGGCGTCGCTTTCAGCGTCCTGCCAATGCAGCGACTGCGAGCCGAACAGGTGTTCGATGCGCCAGCCGTTGGCGAAATGCAGGGTCAGGCTGCGGCCGTTGAGGTCATCCAGGCTGGGCAGGATATGGTTGTCGGCGGCAAAGCCTTCGGCCAGGGCACCAACGGTAATCCATTCGGGTTGCAGGTTCATGAGGGCGGTTCTTGTCGATGAAGGAGAACCTCATGTTCATCATGCAAGCCCTTGTTGCCCATCAACCGAATGGTTGAGGCGCGGCGGTTTTTTTACAGGAACAGCGCGCTCACCAACTCGGTGCGGTTGTTCACCCCGACCTTGCGGAACAGGTTGATCAGGTGGGTCTTGACCGTCGGCAGGCCCAGCGCCAGCTGCTGGGCGATGGTCTTGTTGCAGGCGCCGTCGCGCAGCAGCCAGGCGATCTGCCGTTCCCGGGGCGTGAGGGCCTCCAGGCGTTCGTCGTGGCGCGAATAGGGCGCCTGGGCGGCGATTTCCAGCAGGCCTTGCAGCGCCTGCAAGGTGTTCAGTTCGTCGGGCCGGAACGGGCCCAGGCTGGCATCGCGCAGCAGAGACAGGCCGGCGATCGGGCTGCCGCTGGCATTGCACGCAAGGATCTCCACCACATCCCGTACCCCGTGGCGTTGCAGGAAACCCTGGTAGACCTCGGTTTCATGCCGCCCCTGCTGGGCCATGCCCATGTGCAGCGACAGCACCGGGCGGCCCGCCGCCACGCAGTTGCGCGGGCGTAGCGGGTCGTAGTGGCGGTAGCGTTGCAGGTAGGCCTCATGCATCTGCTGGCTCATGTGGTACAGCGAGAAATGTTCGGCCTGCAGCTGGGCGTCGATGCGATAGAAGGCGCACAGGGTCGCCGGCACCACCCGGGTAAAGGCGCCGATGCAGCGCTGGCCGAGTTCATGGGCGTTGGGCAGGGGGCTGTTGAGGCTATGGGTACTGATCATCGAAGGGCTCCTGGCGAATACTGACGGCTTTGCGTCAATGGGCAGAAGAAGCGGGCAAGTAGCGATGCAGTATGGACATTGTCGGGATTGCCGGAGAGCAAAAAACCGCTGCCGGTTCACGCGCCCGGGAGGCGAGGAACACGGCAGCGGTTATCACGGCCTCAGCGGCGGGCCTGGGTGAAGCCCAGCTCCAGGGCGGAAACTATGGCGTCGATCTGCGGCGGCTGGATCACCAGCGGCGGCGACAGAATGATCTTGGTCCCCACCGGACGCACCATCACCCCGTTGTCGCGGGCAATCTGCGCCACCTGGTTGGCATAACCGCCCATGGGGTCGATCGGCTCGCGGCTGCTCTTGTCGGCCACCAGGTCGAGGGCAATCATCAGGCCCTTGCCGCGCACTTCGCCGACGCTGTCGAAGCGCTCGGCGAACGGCAGCAGCTTATTGAGCATGTAGTCGCCCATCTTCGCGGCGTTGGCCGGCAGGTCTTCCTTGACCACGATGTCGAGGCTGGCCAGAGCCGCCGCGCACGCCACCGGGTGCCCGGAGTAGGTGTAGCCGTGCATGATCGCGCCGGTGAAGTTGCCGTTCTTGCTGAATGCCGACTCGATCCGCTCGTTGACCACCGTGGCGCCCAGCGGGATGTAGCCGGAGGTGATGCCCTTGGCCAGGCACATGATGTCGGGTTTCACGCCCCACAGGCGGCTGCCGAACATCGAGCCGCTGCGGCCGAAACCGGTCACCACTTCGTCGGCGATCAGCAGCACGCCGTACTTGTCGCAGACCTCGCGGATCAGCGGCCAGTAGTTGGCCGGCGGTACGATCACGCCGCCGGCGCCCTGGATCGGCTCGGCGATAAAGGCCGCCACGGTGTCGGGACTCTGGAACTGGATTTCCCGCTCGAGCAGGTCGGCGCAGATCTTGCCGAGTTCTTCCGGGTCCTGGCTGTAGGGGTTGCGGTACAGCCACGGGGTGTCGACGTGGAAGCAGCCGGGCAGCAGGGGCTCGTAGTTGCGCCGGAACACCGTGTTGCCGTTGACCGAAGCGCCGCCGAAATGGGTGCCGTGGTAGCCCTGGCGCAGCGAGATGAACTTGGTGCGGTCGGCCTGGCCTTCGAGCTTCCAGTACTGGCGGGCCAGTTTCAGCGCGGTCTCGATGGCGTCCGAGCCGCCGGAGCTGAAGGCCACGCGGCGCATGCCCTCGGGTTCCAGCAGGTTCATCACCACCCGCGACAGCTCTTCGGCGCGCGGATGGCTGACGCCGTCGAACAGCTGGAAGTATTCCAGTTCGTCCAGCTGGGCGGTGATCGCCGCCTTCACTTCCTTGCGGTTGTGGCCGACGTTGACGTTCCACAACCCGGCGACGCCATCCACCAGTTGGTGGCCCTGGTCGTCGTACACATAGCAGCCATCGCCACGGACAATACGAATCGGCTCGCGTTGTTGCATTTCGTTGGGGTGCAGCATGGGATGCCAGAAGCGGCTTGGTTCGCTCACGTTGAGTCTCCTGAAAACGCACGGACAGCGTGGGACATAGTAGTGCGCCCTTTGCCGGTTGCCTGCTTGCCTCTGTGTGCCAGGTTCTTGATCGCCACTGCCAGGAGGATGACGCCGTCCCTGTAGGAGCGAGGCTTGCCCGCGATGACGGCGGTCTGGACGACTATGCATCACAGACGAAATGCGGCGCCTGGCTTTGGGGCTGCTGCGCAGCCCTTCGCGGGCAAGCCTCGCTCCTAGGGGCCGTGGGGTTGGCAGCCAGTGGCAAGTTTCGCGGCAGCCAGAATCAAGACGCTGGCCGGCATTGGTCTCAGAGTTCGATCCATGAGGCCAACTAGCGAGGATTGCCCATGAGTATTGCCATCGACCCACGTGTCGCTGCCTTTATCGACAGCCAGCACGGCCTGTTGATCGACGGGCGCAGCCAGCCGGCCTTGTCCGGCGCGCAGATGCCGGTGTTCAACCCGGCCACTGGCGAAGAACTGACCCGCGTCGCCGCCGGCGCCGATGCCGATATCGACCTGGCCGTGGCCGCCGCACGGCGGGCCTTCGAGGGGCCCTGGGCGGCGCAGCGCCCGGCGGATCGCGAGCGCCTGCTGTTGAAGCTGGCCGATCTGCTGGAAGCCCACGGCGAAGAGCTGGCGCAGCTGGAGACCCTCAACAACGGC
Organism: Pseudomonas sp. GW460-12-10-14-TSB1; assembly: GCF_017349775.1. NCBI lineage: Bacteria > Pseudomonadati > Pseudomonadota > Gammaproteobacteria > Pseudomonadales > Pseudomonadaceae > Pseudomonas > Pseudomonas sp. GW460-12-10-14-TSB1. Next base: position 11,547 of record NZ_JACNAC010000016.1, on the reverse strand, counting down.
CAGTCGATCCACCTGGCCCGGGCCCTGGAAGTCGGCGCCGCCGCCGAGTTCACCCGTTACATGGCGGGCTGGGCGACCAAGATCGAAGGCAAGAGCCTGGACCTGTCCATCGCCGCCGTCCCGGGCGCCCGGTACCGCGCCTACACGGTGCCGGAGCCGGTGGGCGTGGTCGGCGCCATAGTGCCGTGGAATTTCCCCTTGCTGATGGCCATCTGGAAGATAGTGCCGGCCCTGGCCTGCGGCTGCACCGTGGTGCTCAAGCCGGCCGACGAAACCCCGCTGACCGCCTTGCGCCTGGGTCAACTGTGCCTGGACGCCGGGATCGCCCCGGGGGTGGTCAACGTGGTCACCGGCAGCGGCGCCCAGGCCGGCGCGGCCCTGGCCGCCCACAAGGGCATCGACAAGCTGGCGTTCACCGGCTCGACCCAGATCGGCAAGGTCATCGGCCATGCGGCGGTGGACAACATGACCCGGTTTTCCCTGGAGCTGGGCGGCAAGTCGCCGGTGATCGTGCTCGATGACTGCGACCCTCAGGCCGCGGCCGCCGGCGCCGCCGGGGCGATCTTCTTCAATCAAGGCCAGGTTTGCACCGCCGGTTCGCGCCTGTATATCCAGCGGGCAATCTTCGACCAGGTGCTGGAACGCTTGTCGGCCATCGCTGGCTCCCTGAGCATCGGCCCCGGGCTGGACGAACAGGCGCAGGTCAACCCGCTGATTTCCGCCAAGCAGCAGAAGCGCGTGCTGGACATGATCGGCCAGGGCGTGGCCGATGGCGCCCGGGTGCTGTGCGGCGGGGTCGCCTATGGCGAGCAGGGCTTCTACGTGCGCCCGACGGTATTGGCCGACGTGCACGCGGGCATGCAGGTGGTGCGCGAGGAAATCTTCGGCCCGGTGGTGGTGGCCACGCCTTTCGACGATATCGATGAGGTGGTGGCGTTGGCCAACGACAATCAGTACGGGCTGGGGGCGAGCATCTGGTCCAACGACCTGGCCAAGGTCATGGACCTGATCCCGCGGATCAAGGCCGGCACGGTCTGGGTCAACACCCACAACATGCTCGACCCTTCGATGCCGTTTGGCGGCTACAAGCAATCGGGCATCGGTCGTGAGATGGGCCACGCGGCGATCGAGGCCTATACCGAGAACAAGTCGGTGTGTATCGCGTTCTGATCCCGTAGTCGCTGCCGCAGGCGGGCCGCGTTCGGAGCGTGGCGTACTTTAAGGTCCTGCGGACCTTATCGCAGCCTCCGGCAGCGGCTACAGTCGGACGCAACCGGCCAGGCTGCGCAGACAGCCAGGTAAAACACGCCCGCCCGGCGTGCCCTTGAAATGCCTAAAACAACAACATCACCCATGCTTTCGAGGTCCAGCACCATGTCTTTCAACGACAGACTCACCCGCCACCTGAACCAGGGCGTGGTCGGCTTTCCCACGGCCCTGGCCAGCGCCGTCGGCCTGATCATGGCCAGCCCGGTGATCCTCACCGCCACCACCGGCTTCGGCATCGGTGGCGGGGCGTTCGCCGCGGCCATGCTGATCGCGATGCTGATGATGCTCGCGCAATCGACGACCTTCGCCGAAGCGGCCTGCATGATTCCCACCACCGGTTCGGTGTACGACTACCTGGCCTGCGGCCTGGGACGCTTCTTCGCGATCACCGGGACCATTTCCGCCTACCTGATCGTGCATGTGTTCGCCGGCACGGCGGAAACCATCCTCAGCGGCGTCATGGCCCTGGTGAACTTCGAGTCCCTCAACACCCTGCTGGAACAGAGCGGCAGCGCCTGGCTGGTGGGTGTCGGGCTGGTGATCTTCTTCGGCCTGCTGAACGCCGTGGGCATCACCGCGTTCAGCCGCGCCGAGGTGATCCTGACCTTCGGCATGTGGACCACCCTGATCATCTTCGGCGTGGTCGGGGTGTTCAAGGCGCCGGCGGTGGAACTGAGCGGCTGGTTCGGCGAGTCGATGGTCGGCACCGATCTGACCACCATTCTTTCGCTGGTGGGCATGGCCATGTTCATGTTCGTCGGTTGCGAGTTCGTCACGCCGCTGACGCCGGAGGTGCGCAAGGCGGCGAAAACCATTCCCCGGGCCATGGCCCTGGGCCTGGTAGGGGTGGCCACCTGCATGTTCATCTACGGTGCGGCGATGAAGCGCCAGGTGGCGAACACTGCGCTGAGCGAAGACGGCAGCGTGCACCTGCTGGACACGCCCATGGCCATTCCGCAGTTCGCCGAGCAGGTGATGGGGCCGTACGGACGGATCTGGCTGGGCGTCGGCCTGCTGTTCGCCGGGGCGGCGACCATCAACACGCTGATGGCCGGGTTGCCGCGCATCCTCTACGGCATGGCGCTGGACGGCGCGCTGCCCAAGGCCTTCACCTACCTGCACCCGCGCTTCAAGACGCCGCTGCTGTGCATCGCCGTGGCGGTGCTGATTCCCTGCCTGCACGCCTGGTGGCTGGGCGGCAGCACCGACAACATCATGCACCTGGTGCTGGCCGCGGTCTGTGCCTGGAGCACCGCCTACCTGCTGGTGACCCTGTCGGTGGTGGTGCTGCGCATCCGCCGCCCGGATTTGCCAAGGGCCTACAAGTCGCCCTGGTTCCCGCTGCCGCAGATCGTCTCCTCCATCGGCATCCTCCTGGGCATGTGGTTCATCACGCCGCCGGGGATGAACCCGCGGGACATCTACGTGCCCTTTGGCAGCATGCTCGGCTTGACGGCGATCTATGCGCTGGTCTGGACGGTCTTCGTGCAGAAGGTCAACCCGTTCCGCCCGGTGCCGGTGGAAGAGGTGCTGGAGAACGCCTTCAACCTGGAATCCCCAGTTGAAACCCAAGCGCAAGCCCTGCCTGGAGCCAAGCCCGATGAACAGTACAAGCTGGCGGCAAAACCTCTCTGAGTTCTGGCGGCGGCCACCCTCGGGTTATCGCCCGGGGGTGACCCTGAACCAGTTGCGCCGCGACCTGTCGGGGCTCGACTGTGCCGCGCAGGCACCCGGGCTGACGCGCTTCACCTGGGCCGAGGAGGGCCTTGATTTCGAGGTCCAGGAGCTGCCACAGGCGCAGTTCCTGATGCACCTGGTGGTCTGCGAGTTTCGCCTGCGCGTCCCCGGCTCGCCGGGGCCACAGGTGCGGATCGATATCCGCCATACCGGCGCGATCCGCCGCCAAGGCGTCGCTGCTGACCTGAAACAGGGCGCGAAGCAAGAATGGGCAGGGCTGTTGCAGCAGCTGCACAGCGACCCGCAGCTGCTGGCGGCGCTGTTGCCGCTGGACTTCAAGCGCCTGCAATTGCAGCGCGACGAGCAGGGCTGGCTGGTGCGCCTGGAGCATTTCGGCGCCAGCGAGGTGGTCAACCGGCTGCCCGGCTTCCGCCGTTATATCCGCCTGAGCGCCGAGCAGCGTAAAGCCTTGCTGGCGGCTTTCAAGCGCCTGCATTCACTGTTGAGCGATCACTGAAGTATTCCCACCCGTGCTGGCATAGCCCGTGCTTAGGCTATAACAAACTATCCATTGCGCCGGGCTTCCTTGCCCGGCAAATAGATAACATGTTAATGATATCGCCATAACAACAAAGGCGGTCTCAACCGGCTTCTGGAGGTGCACAGTGCTTGCTTCGCATAGTTTCGGTTCCTGGGTCGGCGCATTGCAGGGGGTTTGTGGTCGGTTCGACGCTCGCCAGGCGCTGAATTCGGCGTTGTTCATCGGTGAAGTCGGCTTGCGCGACTACGCCGGCCTCGAGGTGGCGCAGATCCGCACCAATGCCGGACTGATCTCGCGCAAAAGCACCAGCGTCGATCATGAAGACGACCGGCACTGTTTCCTGATCATGCAACGCAGCGGCCATGCCCAGATCAGCCAGGGCGGCGAGTGCATCGAGCTGGCACCCGGGGAAATGGCTTTGCTGGACTCGGCCGGGGCCTGCGAAATCGTCCCCCACGGGCTGATCGAACACGCCTCCCTGCATCTGTCCCGGGACGAGGTGTATCGCCATCTGCCGGCGCAGCAGCGCAAGTTCGGCAAGCTCTCGCAGAATTGCGCCAGTGGCCGCTTGATGCGCCTGCTGGTGGAGCAGATCTGTGGCGACGAACTGCAAGGTTGCGCCGCCCAGCAGGAAGGCCAGGCGTTGCAGGAAGCGTTGATCGCCTTGCTCGGCCCGACCCTGCGCCAGACTCCCGGCGCGAGCCTCGACGGCTACGACAGCCAGCATGGTGGTTGTCTGCGCAGCCAGGCCCGGCAGTTGATCAACCAATCCCTCACCGAGCCCAGCCTGACCCCGGTGTCACTGGCCAGCCAGATGAATATCTCGGTGCGCCAGCTGTACCGGCTGTTCGAAGAGCAGGGCGACAGCGTCTGTCGTTTCATCCAGCGCGCGCGCCTCGACCGCAGCGCGGCGGACCTGAGCAACCCGCGCCTGCGCCACGAGTCGATCACTGACATTGCCTTCAAGTGGGGATTCACCGATTCGGCGCACTTCAGCCGCACCTTCAAGAAGCATTTCGAACAGTCGCCGCGGGATTACCGGGCCCGTTCGCTGAATGCCTGAGGGGCGCTCAAGGGTTTTCCAGGTCGTGTCCCAGGGACTGGATAAACAGCGAGAACAGTTCCGGCTGTGAGGAGATGTCCAGCTTGGCGTAGAGATGGCGCCGGTGCACCTTGATGGTGTCCGGCGAGATCTTCAGCCGCTCGGCCATGGCCTTGGAGGAAAAACCGCGGAGGATCAGCCGGGCGATTTCCACTTCCCGGTCCGACAGCACGCCACAGCCGAAATGGCTCAGGGCGTCGCGGATCTGGCTGGCCATTTCTTCCGCGACGGGCGCTGGCGGGCGCTGGTGGCTCTGCTGCCAATGCTGCTGCATCAGCGGCAGGACCCAGGCCGAGAAGGTGGTGAGCTGGCCGATTTCCTCGGCGCTGAACGGCCGCTGCATGCCCAGCGACAGGGACAGGGTGCCGGCCTCCGGGACCTGCAGGATGAACTGCAGTTCGTCCTCCAGCACATTGTCGTGGAAGTAGCTGGAGAAATACTCGGTCTGCCGGAAATGGTCCGGCGCCACTTCTTCCAGGCGGTACAGGCCGCTGGGGTAACCCTCGCGGCAGGCCTGGAAAAACGGGTCCAGCAGGTACAGGCCGTTGAGGTAGGTGAGCATCGACGCCGGCTTGTCCGAAGGCTCGGCATCGTATTCCTCGAGGGCGATGGGCTGGCCGTTGTGGGGATAGAAGATCGCCAGGGCGTTATCGAACGGCAAGGCCTGGTGCAGCAACAGCACCAGTTGCTTCCAGAAGCGCTCGCCGCCGATCTGCGAGAGGGTGCGCCCGAGTCCGGCATGCATGCCGATTTCCCTGAACAGAGTGATCAAATAAGTGGCTCCGCGTCGATGCCGTTGTGGTCTGGCGTGCTGCTTTTCGCCAGGTGGAAGCACGGTTTCGGCGATTTGCCCGGCCACGTCAAGGGGGAGTACTCCAATAGGGGAATTGGCCCTGTGCCCCCGGCTGCCTAAAGTGGCCTCCATCAAGTGCGACCCAGAGCGCATCCGCCTGACGTTCTTCGTTTCTGCCTCAAACCAAAAATAATCACGAGGATAACGACATGAGCTCTCCCTGCGCGCCGGAAGGCGCCCTGAAACCCACGCTGAGCGTGTTCGATGTAGTGGCCATTACCGTGTCGGGCGTGACCCCGGCCAGTTCGGTCTTCGTCATCGCGCCGTTCGCCATTCACCAGGCCGGCAGCGGGGTGTTCCTGGCCTTTGTCATGGCGGGGCTGCTGGCCTTGATGTTCGCCTTCTGCTACGCCGAACTGGGCCGCGCCCACAACAGCGCCGGCGGCGAGTATGTGTACGCCAAGCGGGTGTTCGGCGGCATGGCCGGGTACGCGACCTTTCTCACGGTGCTGGTGATGCTGCTGTTCATTCCGCCGGTGCTGGCCACTGGCGCTGCTACTTACCTGAACAATGCCCTGGGCACGCGCTTCGATTCGCAGACCGTGGCCCTGGTGATAGTGATCTGCAGTTATGCGCTGGGCATCCTTAATATCAAGCTCAACGCCTGGATCACCGGCACCTGCCTGCTGCTGGAGATCGCCGCCTTGCTGGTGATCGTCTTCCTGGGCTTCGGCAATGCCTCGCAGCCGGCGAGCATCCTGCTGCAGCCGCAGATCGTCGAAAACGGCGTGCTGCAGCTGGCGCCTTGGGCTCTGGTGATCGGCGCGGTGGGCATCGGCCTGTTTTCCTACAACGGTTACGGCCCGGCGGTGCTGCTGGCCGAAGACATGAAATGCAAGGGGCAGGGCGTGCACAAGGCGGTGCTCTGGTCGCTGGCCCTTGTGGTGATCATCGAGCTGGTGCCGCTGACCGCACTGCTGATCGGCGCGCCGTCCCTCAGCGCGATGCTCGCCAGCCCCGATCCCATCGGCTACCTGCTCACCAGCCACGGCAACGAAACCCTGTCGCGGGTGGTCAGCGCCGGGATCTTCCTGTCGGTGTTCAACGCCATTGTCGCCATCGTGATCCAGATCGGCCGGGTGGTGTTCTCCAGCGGTCGCGATGCCTTGTGGACGCCGGGCATCAACCGCCTGTTCACGCGGATTCATCCGCGCTGGGATTCGCCGTGGCTGGCCACGCTGTTCCTGGCCGTTCCCTCGGCGGTGCTCAGCTTCAGCTCGAACCTGGCCGACCTGACCTCGTTCAGCGTGCTGCTGATCATGCTGGTGTACCTGATCGTCGCCCTCAGCGCGCTGATGAGCCGGGTGCTGCTGCACAATCGCGAGCATCCGTACCGCATGCCGCTGTGGCCGTTGCCGGCGCTGCTGGCGGTGATCGGCGCCGGTTATCTGTTGTTCAATCTGTTCCTGGACGCTTCGCTCAGGGACATCATGGTGATCGTCGGCCTGCTGGCGCTGTCGGTGATCCTGTATGGCACCAACGGCCGGTTCAGCCCGGCGTTCCAGAAACTCTAAGGAGAAGTCATGCGCGCACGTCAATTGGGGATCAGCCTGGGCCTGGGTACTCCCGGCCCCTTCAATGCCATCACCGATGTTCCGGGGGTACGGGTAGGCCACAGCACCCTCAGGACGACGGTCGACGGCAAGCAGGTGCGTACCGGGGTGACCCTGATCCAGCCCCGTGAGGGATTTGCCCGACTGCAACCCTGTTTCGCCGGCTGCCATGTGCTCAACGGCAACGGCGATGCCACCGGGCTGGAGTGGATCCGCGAGGCGGGCCTGCTGACCACGCCGCTGGCCATCACCAACACCCACAGCGTCGGCGTGGTGCGCGACGCGCTGATCGCCGAGGAACACAGGAGCCTGGCGGACCCCTCGGAGTACTGGTGCATGCCGGTGGTGATGGAGACCTACGACGGTCTGCTCAACGATATCTGGGGCCAGCATGTCGGCCCGCAGCAGGTGCGCGAAGCCCTGGACAATGCCGAGTCCGGGCCGGTGCGTGAGGGCGCGGTGGGCGGTGGCACCGGAATGATCTGCCATGAGTTCAAGGGCGGGATCGGTACGGCCTCGCGCCAGGTGCCGGGGGAGCAGGGTGGCTACACGGTCGGCGCGCTGGTCCAGGCCAACCATGGCAAGCGTGAGGAGTTGCGGGTCGACGGCTATCCGGTGGGACGGCAATTGACCGGCCTCCCGTCGCCCTTCGCCCAGCGCGGTACGCCGGGCATGGGCTCGATCGTGGTGATCCTGGCCACCGACGCGCCCTTGCTGCCGCACCAGTGCCAGCGCCTGGCGCAGCGCGCGTCGATCGGCATCGCCCGCACCGGCGGCGGCACCGAGGATTCCAGTGGCGATATCTTCCTGGCCTTCGCCACCGGCAACCGCGACCTGCCGCCTTCCGCCTACGGGCGCCAGGGCGTGCCTTTCAGCACGCCCCTGGCGATGCTCAACAACGATTACATCTCGGCCCTGTTCAGCGCCGCCGCCGAAGCGGTGGAGGAGGCCATCGTCAACGCCTTGCTCGCCGGCGAACCTATGACCGCGGACAGTGGCGCGAGCGTTCCGGCACTGACCGGGGAAACCTTGTTAGAAGCCATGAAACTAACTGGATGGAACAAACCGTGATCAACTAAAAACTGCGACGCAGTCTGCAAATCTATCTGTACTGTTATTTAATATTTAAATTCGAGATTGTCGGACAATTACCAACGGGTATTGAGGCTTAAAGAATATTTCGACTCACCAGTCATTGTTTTCGGGAGTTTGCTGGAACAGCGAAAATCAGGCGTCAAAAAGTAGTGGACGCCTGATTTCAAATTGTGTCAGGTTGCTTACGCCCGGATAGGGCGAGTGATAGGACGATCTCGCCAGGGATTGTCGCTATCGGACAAAAACTGTTCCATTGATTACAAGGAAGTGTGTTTATGTCGAAAGTTAAATCGAAAGCTATTGTGACCGCCGAACAAGAACTCGTGCCCTTGGCCGCGGCAAGTTCGGCTTACAACCAGATCAATAGCTTCAGCCATCAGTATGACCGGGGTGGCAATCTGACGGTCAATGGCAAACCCTCCTACACAGTCGATCAAGCAGCTACCCAGATACTGCGCGACGGTGCCTCCTATAAGGACCTCAACGGCAGCGGCAAGATCGAACTGACCTATACCTTCCTCACCTCGGCCTCCTCGAGCACCATGTACAAGCATGGCATCTCCGGGTTCAGCCAGTTCAGCACCCAGCAGAAAGCCCAGGCCGTGCTCTCCATGCAATCCTGGGCTGATGTGGCCAACGTCACCTTCACCGAAAAGGCTTCCGGTGGTGACGGTCACATGACCTTCGGCAACTACAGCGGCGGTCAGGACGGCGCGGCGGCCTTCGCCTACCTGCCGGGTACCGGCGCTGGCTACGACGGTACGTCCTGGTACCTGATCAACAGCAGCTACACCCAGAACAAGAACCCCGATCTGAACAACTACGGCCGGCAGACGCTGACCCACGAGATCGGTCACTCTCTGGGCCTGGCCCACCCTGGCGACTACAACGCTGGGAACGGCAACCCGACCTATAACGACGCGACCTATGGACAGGACACGCGCGGTTACAGCGTCATGAGCTACTGGAGCGAAAGCAATACCAGCCAGAACTTCAGCAAGGCCGGCGTCGAAGCCTATTCGTCCGGCCCGCTGATGGACGATATCGCGGCGATCCAGAAGCTCTACGGGGCCAACACCACCACCCGTACCGGTGACACCACCTACGGCTTCAACTCCAACACCGGTCGCGATTTCCTCAGCGCGACCTCGTCGGCGGACAAGCTGGTGTTCTCGGTATGGGACGCGGGCGGCAAGGACACCCTGGACTTCTCCGGTTTTACCCAAAACCAGAAGATCAACCTCAATGAGACCTCGTTCTCCGACGTTGGCGGCCTGGTGGGCAACGTGTCCATCGCCAAGGGCGTCACCGTCGAGAACGCCATCGGCGGTTCCGGCAGCGATCTGCTGATCGGCAACCAGGTGGCCAACGAGCTCAAGGGCGGTGCCGGCAACGACATCCTCTACGGCGGCGGTGGGGCGGACAAACTCTGGGGTGGCTCGGGTGCCGATACCTTCGTCTTCGGTGCCAGCTCGGACTCCGCTCCGGGCGCGGCCGACCAGATACTGGATTTTGTCAGCGGCCTGGACAAGATCGATCTGACCGGCATCACCAAGGGCGCGGGGCTGCACTTCGTGAGCGCGTTCACCGGTAACGCCGGCGACGCGATCCTCAGCACCTCGGCTGGCAACAGCACCTTGTCGGTGGACTTCTCCGGGCACGGCGTGGCGGACTTCCTGGTCAGCACCGTCGGCCAGGCGGCCTACACCGACATCGTCGCCTGAGTGGTTGCTGTAAGGTAAAAGGAGGAGGGTGGCGCTCAGGCGTCGCCCTCTGACCTTGCATTGACTGGCGAACTGCCTGAGGCTGTGCCCCGGAGTGACCCCCCTATGATTCGAACTGCCTTGATCGCTAAGGCCGGCGCGTACCTGATCGCGACGCTGATGATGTTTTATGGAGAGACAAGCATGGCAAGCAGCCTGAGATTGGCAGACCCCGCGGAACTGGCCGGACACTGGCAGCTGTCGCAGCCGGCGCAACCTGCCAAGCACTGTGCCCTGGACCTCGAGCTGAACGGCACCCTGGGTGCTGGCGCCGAGTGTTTTTCCGCCTGGCTGGGCGATTCGGCCATCGGCTGGTTTCCCGAGCCGGACGGTATTGCCGTGACCGGCAAAGAAGGCTCGAAGATCATCTTTCTAAGTCGCCAGAAAGAAGGCTTATATCAAGGCACTTTGAAATCAGGTGCAACGATTATATTGCAGCGTACACCCTGAATAATCGCGGCTGTATGCATCTTTAAATGTATCTGTATGGATAAGCGTATAAGGCAATGCCATATACGCGATGTCCTTCGTTCGATTAAAGACAACTAAATAACTAGAACTCCGTTTCGTCTGGCGGTAGAGTCCTTTCGCCTGTCCGCCACAATAATCCAATAATGTCCCGACTCAAGTACGGGCGGTTTATTTGTCCTGCGCCCCTGGCACGGGATATACAGCTCAGGAAAGACCAATGAAGATGGCGAAGACCACTGCACCGCTGTTCAAGGCACTGGGCGATTACAAAGGCATTCTGATCAGCGTCGGGTGTTTCACCGCCCTGATCAACGTGCTGATGCTGGTCCCCTCGATCTACATGCTCCAGGTCTACGACCGGGTACTTTCCTCGCAGAACGAAACCACCCTGGCGATGCTGTCGCTGATGGTGGTCGGGTTCTTCGCGTTCATCGGCCTGCTGGAGGTGGTGCGCAGCTTCATCGTCATCCGCATCGGCAGCCAGCTGGAGCGGCGTTTCAACCTGCGGGTCTACCAGGCGGCATTCGAGCGCAACCTGTTTCGCGGCGAAGGGCATGCCGGGCAGTCCCTGGGCGACCTGACCCATATCCGCCAGTTCGTCACCGGGCCGGCGCTGTTCGCCTTCTTCGACGCGCCCTGGTTCCCCATCTACCTGTTCGTGATCTTTCTGTTCAATACCTGGCTGGGGGTGTTCGCCACCGCGGGCGCGGTCTTGCTGATCGCCCTGGCGTACCTCAACGAGGCGATGACCAAGAAGCCTTTGGGCGAAGCCAGCGGCTATTCGCAGAAGTCCACGCAACTGGCCACCAGCCATCTGCACAACGCCGAGACCATCCAGGCCATGGGCATGCTCGGCGCGCTGCGCAAGCGCTGGTTCGAGGTGCACTCGCGCTTTCTCGGCCTGCAGAACCAGGCCAGCGACACCGGCGCGGTCATCAGTTCGCTGAGCAAGACCCTGCGCCTGTGCCTGCAATCGCTGGTGCTGGGCCTGGGCGCCTTGCTGGTGATCAAGGGCGACATGACCGCCGGCATGATGATCGCCGGCTCGATCCTGATGGGCCGGGTACTGAGCCCGATCGACCAGTTGATCGCCGTGTGGAAGCAATGGAGCTCCGCCAAGCTGGCCTACCAGCGCCTGGACTCGCTGCTGCAGGCCTTCCCGCCGAGCGACACGGCCATGTCGTTGCCCGCGCCCAAGGGCCAGGTGAGCTTCGAGCAGGTCA